>JAJDOH010000076.1 GCA_022340265.1 Deltaproteobacteria bacterium
AAACCGCAAGTTCTCCGTCTGCTGTGGCGGCGGTGGAAACGTTGAGATGACGGACCCGGATCTCTCGGCAAGGGTCGCCCAAAGCAAGCTGGACTCGGTTCAGGTGATCGGCGCCGAAATGGTCATCACCGCCTGCCAGCAGTGCGTCAGAACCATGAGCACCCGGGCGCGGCGGGAGAAAATTCATGTGCAGGTTAAAGACCTGACGGAGCTGGTTGTCGAAGCGATGGAATAGGGTTGGCAACGGCTTGACACTCCTTATCCGCTCACTTATACTCCATAAAAACTGAACTTAATCAAGGGAGATAAACGATGAGCTTTGATATCAAACAATTTCGAGATATTGATCCGGGCCAGCGGGTTCTCATGGGCCCAGGCCCCAGCGATGTACCCCCACGTGTGCTACAGGCCCTATCGGCCCCCTGCATCGGGCATCTCGACCCCACATTTCTGACCATCATGAATGAAACCCAAGACCTCTTGCGCCATCTCTTTCAGACGGAAAACGAATTGACCATTGCCGTTTCCGGAACCGGTAGCGCCGGCATGGAAGCCTGTTTTGTCAATCTCGTGGAACCCGGTGATGAAGTGGTGGTTTGCGTCAACGGCGTCTTTGGGACCCGCATGTGCGACATCGTCGGTCGCCTGGGTGGAAAACTCATTCGCGTGGATGCGCCATGGGGAAAAACCATCGATCCAAACGCGGTCCGTGAAGCGGTCAAAGGGAAAGACCCAAAAGTCCTGGCCATTGTGCACGCCGAAACCTCTACCGGCGTCTGCCAGCCACTGGATGAAATCAAAACCATCGCCGGCGATGCAGGCGCACTTTTTCTGGTGGATATGGTAACCTCACTGGGCGGGATGGAGGTGGCCATTGACAAAATGGGTATTGACGCCGTTTACAGCGGCACACAGAAATGCATCTCGTGCCCGCCCGGGCTTTCCCCCATTTCATTCAGCCCGGCCGCCATGGACGTGCTGAGAAACCGAAAAGCCCCGGTCGTCAGTTGGTACCTGGACATGAGCATGGTGAGCAGTTACTGGGGGAATGAACGAAAATATCACCACACCGCACCCATCAACATGAATTATGCTCTGCGGGAAGCCCTGCGGCTCATTGCCGAAGAAGGGTTGGAAGCCCGATTTGCCAGACATCTGGTCAATCATAAAGCGCTGGTGGCGGGCGTTGAGGCCATGGGGCTTTCCATGCTGGTAGCTGAAGGTGAAAGACTGCCCATGCTGAATACCGTTCGCATTCCGGAAGGCACCGACGATTTGAAAGTGCGAAAAGTGCTTTTGAGCGACTATGGAATGGAAATCGGCGGGGGACTGGGCGATCTGGCCGGCAAAGTGTGGCGGGTGGGCCTCATGGGTCACACCTCTCGCCGCAGGAACGTGGTCCTGTTTCTTTCGGCCCTTGAAACCATCCTGAAAGCGCAAGGTGCCAAAATCATCCCTGGAAAGGCGCTGGACGCTGCCGCAGCCGTCTACACGTAACCCAAAGGGACGCACACCCCTGTTTGCGCCCTTTTTTTGATAGCGACACCAGGGATCCCGTCTATTCAGGGCGGGCACCGGGGCCCGCCCCTACGGATGTTTTTTTGCGCTCGATGGTCGCATTCTTATCCCGGCGGTCATCGATTTTCAATTCCACCACCAGCCGTTTGGCCCCTTCTTTCAAATGGGCACCATGGACCGCTTTTACCAGGTCAAACAAGGCATCCAGATTCGGCACCTCTATTGACGTGCTCATACCACCCACTTCGTATTTGTAACCCGATTGTTTTATAACAGCGACACCTTTTCTTACAAAACGCCCTAAACTGGTCCCTTCCCCAATGGGATAAACCGACAATTGTGCAATCATGTCTTTGTCCTCCTTGTTCAGTCCACTGGATGGGAAGATCCCGAAAATCCTCTGGACCGATGAAACAGCCTTTCAAGCGTCTGAACCTCTTTCATTCTGACCGGATCCAAAAACGCGCCACATACCGGATCCGTCTGATCCATTGGTTGGCCCAGAAGTTTCTGTTGCAGAAGCGACAATGCTTCCACCGATTTGTCACAGACCGGATACCCTTTTTCGTCGCAGTAAATTTCCCCTTTGCATGACACATGGGAAATATTATTAATGTCCACCAGCATGATACCGCCCGATGGCGTCAGCACCAGATTTCCAATCCCTGCCAGGTCCGGAATCACAGAGACGTCGTGGATCATTTTTCTGATCTGTCCAAGGATTTTTTCTGCCTGTTTTTGTACCGTTTCCGACCATATCTCCATCGATTGTTTTGTTGGACCAGCTTTGGATTCTTCAGGTTTACTCATACGACAAAAGAGAGACCAAAGCGCATGCCGGTTCAAAGGTCCCCAAGGATCAAGAATCTCGCCTTCGACATATTCCTGAAGCCCACAGAGGAGCTTCTCATATTGACCGTGGATACGATAATCCACCAGAAATTCATTGGATTTAGCCATATATTCAGGCGCCAGATACTTTTCAACCACTTTTACACGTTTCAGCTCATTTTCCGCATCTGCCAATCTGTTAAATCGTGTTCGAAAGATCCTTAACATCTTTAACGGTTTCGCTTTCGGAAACCACATCACACCATCTTTCTCAATCCCTTTTTTTTCCTTTTCAACATCTTCCGGGCGTAAAACAGCCATTATGTGAGACCGCAAACCGGCCCGATAATACCTCCGAAAAACAAAGGGCGTTTCCTGCTGAATGAAATTCAGTCGCAGAATGTCTAAGTGGCCCAACCGCGGCCTGTCTCGAATATCCGCCACTATCGTTGTGAATTCCGTTGGACGGCCGATTCCAGGGTTTCGGCCACAATTTCCGCCGTCCGGTCCCAATTGTAACGTTCCTGATACTGTTTTCGCTTTTCCAAGATATAGCTTCTCAGGACATCTTGATGGATTATCGCACGCTCTATGGCATGAGAAAGACCGCTTACGTCCCCATGGGGATACAGGTATCCGTTCAGCCCATCCTCAATCAACTCTGGAATGCCGCCCCGATTGGGGCCGACCACCGGAGACCCGGCCAGAAGCGCTTCGGCAATCACCATTCCAAAAGACTCGGACGGCATCGTGCTGGGCATGATCGTCACTGCAGCGGAAGCATACCAGTCGGCCAATTCACGCCTGGAAGAAACATAGCCGAGATGTCGGACCCCCTCCTCCGCCAACTTGCGAGACCCTTTTCCCGTGTGGCCAATGACAACCAGTTCCATATTCGGCCAACGGGCACGAATATTGCCGAAAGCCTTTTCCAGCAAATCAAGACCTTTGCTTTTCAGCTGAGGTTTTCCAACAAACAGCAGGTATGATAGCTCTTTGTTTCGCTGGCCTCCAGCCATTACAGGCTCAACTCCTGGCGGCGCCACGATAATATCTTTCCTGACTCCCGCCAGATAAGGGGACCCCTCGGCAAATGTGCGGGAAGGCACAAGCAACCTTTCACACAGTTCTAAAGAGCGCCTGGCAACCAGCTGATGATACAATACCCCAAGGACCCGCTTGGTATATTCCGGTCCGGTGACGTCGCTATGGTACATGAGCACCGACGGGATGTTCAAATCATTGGCAGCGCGAAGCAGAACATCACTGACACACGGAACGGTATGATGCACATACACCACGTCAGGCCTGATCTTCTGAAGGACGGCGGCAATTTCACGTCGCCAAGCGTGGGTAAAGCCCGAAGACATGAATTTGAGGGTGGGGCTCGAAATAGCGACGGTCCCGAATGCGTCACCAGAGATATAGTCTAAGGACATCTGATAATCATTTTCCAGACGTGAACAGATCTCGTGAATGTATTTCTCCGCCCCACCCATTTCAACATTCATGAATTGAGACCCTACCACAACCCTGAGGGATTTGTTGATCGGCCGATGACCCTTTGAAATCTGGCATGATCTGGGATCCTCTTTCTTGGCATCAAGGGCAATCTCAAAAGCTTTGAAAGTCAATTCCGCCGTATGCCGCCACGAAAAACATGTTGCCCGCTTCAGTCCCTTTGTAATGTACTGCTGTCGTTTTTCGGGTATTTCGGCCAATTCTTTCAGGATCAGCCCAAGCCCTTCCACATCATCCGGATCCTTCATATAGGCCGCGGCGTCTCCTGCCACTTCCGGCATGCTGGCTTCCCTGGTGGTGACTACCGGGCAACCGCACGCCATGGCCTCCAGAACGGGCAACCCGAACCCCTCGTAGCGACTCGGAAAAACCAATGCCAGCGCACCGGAATAGAGCCGTGCCAGGTCAATGTCATCCACATAGCCTAAAAAGTACCCCTTCTCCCAAAAGGTTGTCTCTACCCATCCCTTCCATCCCGCAACCACAAGGTGGATATTGAGTCCCGAATGCGCCAGCGCCTCTGGAATAACAGCCATATTCTTTCGCGGGTCTCCGGCACCCACAAACAGAAAGTATTTTTCCTGCACTCTAAATCGTTTCAGACAATCATTTATTTCAGCTCCCGCACGGGGATAAAAAACCGTGGGATCATACCCTAGATGCGTGACCGTCGTGTTTTCCTTTGGAATACCCAGATAAACCGCCATTTCATTTTGAATAAATGACGAAATCGTCAAGAATCTGGATACGTTTTTGCACCTTCGGCGAAAAAAGGCCCGTGAATATGCCACCCGCTCTCTGGGATGGTGCTCGGGGAAACGAATAAGAGAAAGGTCCGTCACCGTGAAAACGGTTGTGACGTTTTTTGGCGCTACAAAAGGAAAGAAGGCTGATTCATGATAAAGGTCAAACTCCCCCACAACTCGGCGAAAATGAAACTCCTGATTGGCATGAAAGAGTAAACGCGCCATCAGGGCGGGATAGGTCGGGAGCTTCCAGAAAAGAGAAAGAATTTTGGACCATTGTGTCAAATCCTGCGGTCCGGAAGGCATCACCTTCGAAACACGCTTTCCATCAAAATATCCGATTTCCAGTCTGTCCCCATAATGCTCTTCCAACGCCCGGTACAGAGAACGCAAATACCGGCTGATACCCGTATTCACGTTGGCCATGGGATGGGCGTTTACGAGGATTTTAGTTCTCGCAATCATACCGTTCTAGACCAAACCCGATTTTCTTAGAAACAGAAAGATCTTCAGGAAGAACTCATATCGGTGGATACCCATTCGCCTTTGTAATTTCGCCCTGAAAGAAGTCTTTGAAGGTCTCTCCAGTATCAGAAGAAGATGGTCGGAAACCTGATCCAAAGGAGGAACCGTTTTTGTTTTCGCGTTTTGCATTATGCGACCTCACATGCACCCGGACTAATCTCGAAGCATTACGCTTCATGCCTTATTCCCGGAAATACGTATATAACTATTTCAATAGGTTCATCAGAATTTACTTTTGACATGGCCGTCATAAATATAGAGCAGAACTTTAAAACTGAATTTTTCACCATCAAACCAAGTGCTATTTCCCCTGACCATATCGACCGCGATCATATAAAAACCCGGGCCTCTGTTACGTAAAGGGATCCGCAGCACCATTTCCGCCTGTTTATTGCGCATTAAAAATTCAGGAAGCAGATATCGCCTCCATCCGAAATTGAAACAAATACCTTGCTGATCCAACCAATGAAAGGAGAGTCTAACGGCCTTTCGTCCCCTCAACTCATTTATATCAAGGGGTTTTCCCCTTGTTTCCAATTGAATATCCACATCAACAGTGCTGTTGGCTTTTGCAAAAATAACCCTCGGCAGATTCTTGATAACAAAGTGATCATTATTTCTCTTAAAATGAATCTCATCATAAAACAAATCGAGCGTTTGAGAAAAGTCGCAGGAAAGATCCAACAGGCTTTTCATCTGATCATATCCACTCTGAAGATCCATCCTTCGTTTGATTTTTTCTATTGTATACTCCAGATGCCTGATATCATCAAATTCCGTGGGAATACCATCAAAAATCATGTTCTTCCGGTAAAGCGCAGGATAAAAATTCTCAAAATGAAATCCGTCAGGCCTGTAACTGTATGACCAATCGCTCGGCAGAGCAGGCCAGCAAAGGGTGTTAAAAATTTTCGGTTTTCTGAAATAAGCGGGAAATTCCCTGAGGCAAAAATTGAAATAAATACTCCATTCATCAATGCTTTTTTCGGTTCCGACCTTTTCAAATGCCTTTACCGCTTCCCGCAGAAAAGCCTTATTAATGATCTGGGGCATGTGGCTGGAAAACGAGAGGGTCCCATAACCTCGTTTCTTAAGGACTTCACAGGTATCGTGCTGGCCGACATCGTAGGCACTCTCCCGCTTAAGCCAATTTTCCATGCCATAAAAATAGAAGGAGCTGTATTTTCCGCCGTCTTTAAAATAGGTAAGAGGGATATTGCAAAGCGGCCTGCTATCATCATCGGCCATAATAAATTCGTCGTCAATGGCCGGATGGTCCGCCAGGGAAGCCCGCAAAAGCCAGTTCCTCATCTGATGATCCCGAATCTTTCCCGCATATTTTTTTCTATCCAGAAGCGTTTCATCGGAAAACAGCATAATTTTCAAGCTTGTTTGTACCTTAAATTTCTTTAACAGGTTTTCAGGGCATACCACCACAATTTTAGTAATAAAACGAATCAGGTTTTCAACGTAACCGATTGTTTCTGATAGAATATCCGGTCGCTTGCTTAGATAAACGATTTGCAAATCAGCCTTTCATTTTTTCAAGATGTTTCCTTGAAACAAAATCTTCCAGAATATGGATCAAATCTTCGGCGCTTTCATGCCATGTATAGGGCGTAAAATACTTGACGACTGCTTCCCTTTCCTTTCTTTTTTTAGACGAAGAAAGATATTTCATCAGTAATTCTTCAAGCGTCCCGGCGTTACTCGGGTCAAAATAATCCGCATATCCTCCACCCACTTCAGGGAGGCTCCCTTTATTGGAGCACAAAACAATTTTTCCATTCATAAGGGATTCGATGACCGGAAGCCCATAACCCTCATAAAAGGAAGGTAAAATGCTCAACGCACAATTCTTATAAAATAAACTGAGCATGTCGTCTTTCACGTGGCTGAACCAGAAAAGACGCTTCTGATAGAGCGAATGCTCAGTAATTCGCCCTATCAGTTCATCCACATTCCAGCCCTTTTTTCCGATGAATACCAATTTGACCCACGGATATTGATGATGAATCCGTTCAAAAACATCCATCAACAAAGCATGGTTCTTTCTGGGCTCC
>JAJDOH010000103.1 GCA_022340265.1 Deltaproteobacteria bacterium
AACCCGAAAAGAGGTGGCCCATGGAAGAGAAAAAGAGTCATCAGGGAAATCGCAAGGTCAATAAAGTCCTCATCGTGGATGATCACTGGGTGGTGACGAAGGGGATCGAGGTCGCACTGGCCGACGAGCCGGACTTTGAAGTGATCGGAACCGCTTCGGACGGAAGAAAAGCGCTTGAGCAGGTTCGCCAACTCCTGCCCGATATTGTGATCCTGGATATCTCCATGCCTGAATTAAATGGGGTGGAAACCACCGCGCAGATTCGAAAGCTCAGCGAAGAGACCCGAATCGTCATCTTTACCATGTATTCGGACCGGGAATACGTCATCCCTCTTTTCAGAATGGGGATCTCGGGGTACATCCTCAAAGAAGAGGCCCTTTCAGACCTGATTCTGGCCCTGAAATCCGTTTCGAACCACGGCACTTACTTCAGCCCCTCTATTCAGCGCATCATTCGGGATCACATGGAAGAACTTGAAATGGGTGATGGCCGAACCTCCGCCCGGGGCGTGCAGGATGGGATGAGCAAACTGAGCGCCCGCGAAAAGGAAGTCTTTCCCCTTCTGGCCGATGGTCTGAGCCCCAGGGAAATCGGCAAACGACTCTATATCAGCCCCAAGACCGTGGAATCTCATAAATATAACATCATGGATAAACTGGGCGTCACATCCCTTGCAGCCCTCACCAAAATTGCCATCAAGAAACATCTCATCGATCTCTGAGAAGTCTCTGAAAATGCCTGAATCCGGCGGCACTAACCCGCTTTTTCCGCCCCGCCCGCCGTACACCTTTCTCAAACACGCTGATAATCACTCTTTCAGGGCCTTCCCGCGGGTTTTCCGCCCCAAGGGAAACGGCCGTTCCCTTTCAAAAGGATGTTCCCCCGGTTTTAGGAAATAAACTAGCGAAAATCATCATTTTCCCGATGGACCGCAGATGGCGGGTTGTCTATATTTTGACAAAGGGAAAAGACCGATTCAGAAAGGGAAAATGAAATGGCCAATATTCTGGTAATCGACGAGCATCCATCATTGGAAAAGCTGGTATCGGAAACCCTTTTACCACAAGGGCACCTGGTTTACGGGGTTTCAGATGCGGAGAATGTCATGGAAGTGTTTTCTTCGTCAAAATGGGATCTGATCCTCATGGATCTCTATATTAACGGGGTGGAACGATGGGACCTTCTCGAACAGTTGAAATTGCACGATCCTCCCGTACCTATCCTCATTGTGAGCGCCTTTGAACCACCGTTGGACAAATACCTCAGGGAAGATATGGACGGATATATCCAAAAGGATTGGAACATTAATGGCCTCAAGCGTCACATTCATGAAAAGCTATCCGCCCAGTGAGACAAACCACGCTTAAACGCCTTGAAAACGCTCTCTTTCTTTTTTTGCAGAGGGCACCCTTGGTTTTGAAACGGAGGTAACAATGAGCCATGAGCCGAATTCTAGTAGCGGACCAGGACAAAACCATCTGCCTGCTGTATGAAGACGGGCTTTCCGAGATGGGATACGACGTGATGACCGTCACCCGTTCGCAAGACTTTCTAACCGCGGTGGCAGCCCATAAACCTGATCTGCTGCTCCTGTGCAGCCGCATGGTGTTGGAGGATGGCATCTGGCGCGTACTTGTGACGATTCGCAATTCAGATCGTTCTTGCCCCGTGATTTTTTGCGCCAACCGACTCCCTCTTGCAGATGCCCTTCTAAGACTGTCGGAAGGCGCCATCTTGAAAGGTCCCGATTTAGGGGAGCTTAAACTGGAAATCAAGCACGTACTGGCAAAAAATCCGGTGAAAAATCAAGGCTCACGGCCTTTCGTCGAAAATGGATGGCCTCGGACAAAGGAAATCGATGCCCCAGCCGACACCGAAAACCTCATTTCTAAAGAAGAAAGAAACTGGCTCGATTATGGATTTCACGCCGAAACCATACCGGATGCTGGTGGTTGACGACGAAAAACAGATGGGATTGTTGCTCGCAAAGGAGGTATTGGAACCATGTCTCGCAATTTCAAAATTGAAACCCATCATGACTGCGGTTCTGTCCATTTGCGCCTGGCCGGCGACTTTGATGGTAGCTCGGCCTGCGAACTGCTCAGAATCCTTGAAACCCACACAGAGACCGCCCGGTGTGTCTTTGTTCATACTGACGCGTTAAAAGCGGTAAACGATTTTGGCAGAGCCGTCTTCCAAAAAGGATTCATCTCGACCACCAGAGGCTCTGCCGAGATTGTGCTTGAAGGTGATAAGCTGACGCCCTGACGTCCCGGCGCAGGAGATGGGCGGCTGACCCTGAACCCCAATCCAAGCTATTTCCACTGCAAGATCGAGCAGGCGGCGTTCGAGCCGAACAACCTGGTTCTGCTAATCGGTCCCAGTCCGGATAAGATGCTGCTGGTCGGTTTCTGGAACTTCGATTGTGATATGATTGATTCCGAAGCGATGATAAAGCGCCTCTTCCATTTGAGCGATGAGCGTATCGTCATCTTTCGGGCTCTCCTTTACCAGGTGGGCAGTGAGCGCAACCTCTGTTGTGCTCATGCCCCAGATATGTAAATCATGAACCTGGGATACGCCCGGAAGACCCGACAGATATTGTCGCGTCTCCTCAATATCAATATGTCGGGGGACTGCGTCAAGGGCCAAATTAAAAGAATCCCTGAGGAGGCCCCAGGTACTGATGAAAATGATCACAACAATAAGAAGGCTGACAGCGGCATCCAACCATTGCCATCCGGTTACCATAATCCCGATTCCCGCCAGAACGACGCCCGCCGATATGCCGGTATCGGCTGCCATGTGTAAGAACGCGCCACGAATGTTCAAATCGCTCTTTCGACCCGACATAAACAGAAACGCCGTGACGCCATTAATCAATACACCGACGTTGAGGACCATCCCGATTTTAAAGGCATGATGATAATCCGCGGGTTTTTCATGATCGGTGTGCATACAATTCCTTTTGATAACGGATACTCACTTCAGCATGTTTCAGACGCTGGTTCCAGGAATCTAGTGGACCCTGCCGTGAGTTTCAATCTTTTTCTCCAGAAAACGTGAAAGCCGGGCTTCCTCCCGATCGTTCAATAATGCCGTCAATTTCAGCGGAACAACCGCGTCGTTTTCAAAACTCTTTTGATCCATTTTGATGCCTCCCCTCCTGCTCTCAAAGCTTTTGTCCACAATCATTTCATCTATCGTGCATGGAGCAGAGCGCCTCCAGAAAATCCTGCACGGCCGGGGGATCTTTCAGAAAATAACGGGCCAAGGTGGAGCGGGGCTCCTCCATGACCGCAACGCCGATACCCCCATCCCGAATGGCCCTGAAAGCATCTTCATCGGTGGTGTCGTCGCCGATATAGACCGGCAGGACGTGCGGTTCTTTCATGTTCAGGGCATCCAGGACCGAGAAAAGCGCCTTACCCTTGTCCCAGTCAATATCCGGCTGAAGCTCATAGACCTTTTTCCCCGATGATTTGCGAAGTCCCGAAAACCGTCCGACGGCATCGTCCACAGCCTCCTCCACCTCTCCGGCCTGCCCCTGCGATACTTTCCGGTAGTGCACCGCCAGCGAAAAATGCTTCCGTTCCAAAAGGAAGCCCTTCACCTTCCGCAGTTTCCCATTGAGGAAAGATTCGGCTTCATCCAATTCGGGCAGATACTTCTCGCCGCCATGAAATGTTTCAAGACGTCCCCGGGGCCCGGCGATATCAAAGCCATGGCTGCCCGCATAGAAAATATCGTCGATGCCCACCCTGTCTCGAACATCCTCAAGATCCCTACCGCTGATAACCGCAACCGTGAGCCGTTTCGCCAGCCGCTTCACCGTTTCGCGCATGGCATCAGCCAGTATCGCCTTATCGGGCGATTCCACAATCGGTGTCAACGTCCCGTCGTAATCGAGAAATACGGCAAGGGTCTTGCCGGTGGTTTCGCGCTCTATTTGATCCAGCGCCTCCAGTGCCGAAGGTATCCGAGGGGTTTCCGCCGCTTTCATGACAACCGAAGAGAGATTTTCCACCACCACGTGGGCCCCTCTTTTTCTCAGTGCCTCAGCGCTGCCGGAGCGCTTCACGCCGATCACGAGGCCGAATTCTCCTTTTCTCCCGACGGCGACACCCGCCAGCGCGTCTTCCACCACGACGGCTCGCTCAGGCACGGTAGACAGACGCCTGGCCGCTTCCAGAAAGATATCGGGCGCGGGCTTGCCGCCAAGCGCCAGTTTCTCGGCTGTCACACCGTCCACACGGATTTCAAATAAATCCCCAATACCCGCACTTTCTAAAACCGACGCACAATTTTTGCTGGCGGATATCATTGCGGTTTTAAACCCCGCCGCCTGCAAGCGCTTCACCAATTGAACACCCGCCTCATAAATATCAACCCCTTTTTCTTCCAGGATCTTCTGAAAAAGGATATTTTTTCGATTACCCAGGCCACAAATTGTTTCCTTGCCCGGTTCATCCGTTTTATTTCCATCAGGCAATGAAATATTGCGGGATTCCAGAAAACTTCGAACCCCGTCATAGCGTGGCTTGCCGTGCACATATGACAGGTAATCCTCCTTGGGGTCGAAGGGACGCCATTCGGCCCCTGTCTTCTCACGGTATTCATCAAAAAACGCTTTCCAGGCGGCCGCGTGAAGGCGGGCCGTTCGGGTCACCACGCCATCCATATCAAAAATGACGGCATCGAATTGATCCCTGCCAAGTGTCACCCTCGATTCGTCCAATCCCATATGATTTCCTTTCTCAAGCACTAAACACATTCTGAAACGTTTTTTTGTTCCATACCCGTCAACGCCGGTGCAACAATTTCTTCAGTTGTTTCCAGGTTCTTGTGTTGAGGACATCCGCTGCCTCAAGCCAGCCTCTCCTGGCCTGACCGATCCCGAACCGCATGAAATTCAAATTGGAAACGCTGTGGGCGTCCGTTGAAATGGCGACCTTCAGGTTCATCTCTTTGGCCATTTTACAATGGTGATCGGAGAGGTCCAGGCGATCCGGGTGGGCATTCAGTTCCAGAAAACACCTCCGGTCCTTTGCCGCCTGCATGACCTTTTGCAGGTCCACTGCATAGGGCTCACGTTCGTTAATCAACCGTCCTGAGGGATGTGCCAGTATGTTGAAATACGGATTGTCCATGGCACGAATGATCCGTTCGGTCTGTTTTTCCCGGGAAAGGTTACGGTTGTAATGTATTGAACAGATCCTCAAATCGAGCTCTTTTAAAATGTCATCGGGAAGATCCAGCCCGCCATCTTCCAGAATGTCCACTTCGATCCCTTTGAGCAATCGGATGTCTTTCAACTTTTCGTTCAAATGGTCGATGGCTTCCATCTGCCTGGCCAGATCTTTGGCATCCAGGCCTTTGGCCATGGCCACTTTTTTCGAATGCTCGGTGACGGCCAGGTATTCATACCCCCTTTTTTTTGCGGCCTCCGCCATCTCTTCCAGAGAGTTATGACCATCGGTTGCCTCCGTGTGGCTGTGGAGATCACCGCGAATGTCTTTCAGGTTCACCAGATCCGGCAGCGCGTCCTGTTGCGCCGCCGCCACTTCGCCCTGGTTTTCCCGCAGTTCAGGCTCCACATAAGCCATTCCCACCTTGGCGTAGACGTCTTTTTCGTTTTTACCGGCCACACGATCATCGCCTTTAAAAACGCCGTATTCATTGATTTTGAACCCTTTTCCGTTCGCAATTTTTCTGACGGCGATATTATGGTTCTTAGAACCTGTGAAATAGTGAAGCGCCGAGCCGTAACTGACCTGGGGTACCACCCGCAAATCCACATGAAGACCGGAATTAAGCATAATGGTAGACCGGGTATCGCCTTGTGAAATCACCTTTTTGACATCCTCATAGGCCACAAAACGCTCCATCACCCTTGCGCCTTTTTTGCAGGTCACAAGAATATCCAGGTCTCCCACCGTTTCCTTCCGCCGCCTGAAGCTTCCGGCGATGGTGATTTCTTTGATGCCTTTGGTCTTTTTCAAATATTTCGTGAGGGGTTCGGCCCGTTCTTCCGCTTCCACCAGTTTAATGCGGTCCCCCCAGCCTTCTGCCTGATTGAGAGCTTCCAGAACATTTTGTTGTGTCTTTTTGCCAAAACCCTCAAGGGTTTCAACTTTTCCGCTTTCGGCCGCGTCTTTCAGCTGATCCAGCGTCTCGATACCCAATTCCCGGTTTAGAACCCGGACCCGTTTCGGACCCAAACCCTCCAATTTCATCAGTTCATGCAACTCCGGAGGTGTATCTTCCTGAAGCTTTTTCAACTGAGAAAGCGTTCCGGTTTCAACGATTTCCGTGATTTTTCCGGCAAGATCTTCACCGATGCCGGACAGCTTGGTCAGATCCTCGTTATCTTCTATCATTTCAGTGAGATTTTTGGGGAGATTGGACACTGTGCGAGCCGCATTCCGATAAGCCCGAACCCTGAATGGATTGGCCCCGTCAATCTCCAGAAGATCCGCCATCTTATTAAGAATGTCCTTTACATCGGAATTTTGAGCCGGCATTTTTCTCTTATTCTTCTTCCTTTTTTTGATCTTCTGTATCGTCACGGCTTCCGCATGCTTGATGTTTCCGCCCGAAACGCGATATCAAAAGCGTCAGGCCGGAAGCCGGAAGCAACACTCTTGGAACAGCGGAGCTTCCGCTGGGCAACTGAATAAAGCCCAAGACAAAGGTGGCAATGACCGTTACAATCCCGGCGTTGCCCACGAGCATCATGAGCAATAAAATACGCCGCCGGACCGGGCGGTTGACCCCTTTTTCCGATTCATTTGAATATTTTATTAATAACCTAATGATTTAAATCCGCTTTTCAGCATTACAGTGCTATTTGGGAATGTAAATACACTACATAGCGTATATTCATTTTAATCGCACAGTAGTAAACTTGCCGATAACGCAAAAATTCGTCACTTGTATCCGCAGCCCATCTGCGTGCCGAACATTAAAATCGCACAGGAATTCCGGTAGTCCTTTTGCGCCTGGCCGGTGTCCTGGATCAAAGGCTTCGCAAAATGGGGGAAAGCCTGGACCAAAAGGATTTTTAAAGGGGGGGAGATGACGCTCTATCTGACCAATACGCTGACCCGAAGAAAGGCGCCTTTCAAAAGCAAAGAACTCGAACGCGTCAAACTATTCACCTGCGGTCCCTCCATTTACAAAAGGCCCCACGTGGGCAATTTCGCGACTTTCCTTTTCGAAGATGTGTTACAACGCTATCTGGAATACGCCGGCTACACGGTTGAGCGGGTCATCAATTTTACCGATGTGGAAGACAAGGCCGTGGAAGCGGCCGGGGAAAGGGGGATTTCTCTGTCGGAACTGACAGCGCCTGTGGCCAAACGATTCAAGGAAGAAGCCGCTATTCTTCAAATCAGACTCCCTCGCCGGATTCCCCGATCCTCCACCCACGTGAATGAAGCGGTTCATCTCATTCAAATCCTGATGGAAAGGGGATTTGCATACCGGCATGGCAAAGACGTATTTTACGACCCCTTGAAATTCAAAGGATTCGGGAAGCTCTTCCGATTGGACATGAGCCGGTGGCCGAAAAAAAAGCGGCGGTTTCGAAAGGATACCTATCCGGGACAGCGCTGGAACCTCGGGGATTTCATCTTGTGGCATGGATATCGATCAGGCCGGGATGAGCGGTTTTATTGGGACACGCCCATCGGTAAAGGACGACCGGCATGGAACATTCAGGACCCGGCGATTATCAGCAGCAAGCTGGGGTATGAAATTGACATTGCCTGCGGCGGCGTGGACAACCTCTACCGGCATCACGACTATACCATTGCCATTATGGAAGCCATCTCTCAACGCCCTTTTGCCCGTTACTGGCTACATGGGGAACATGTCTTCCTTGAAGGGAAAAAAATGTCCAAAAGCAGGGGCAACATCCTTTATCTGGAGAATATGACAAACAAAGGCTTCTCCGCGAAGGAGATTCGCTTTTACCTGATATACGGCCACTACCGAAAAAAGATAAACCTGACATCGGATGAGATGCAAAAAAGTGCTGTTCGCTTGAAAGAGTTGAGAGAGACGGCTCAAAAGCTATGCCGCAGGTCGGGTCGCCGAAACCCGGCCTTCAAAAACGCTGAAACAGGGCGATGGGTTGAGGAGCTGACCGGGACATTTGAAGCAAAAATGAACGACGACCTTGATGTAAAAGGGGCGTTTGACGGCATCCACGCCACATTGAAGAAACTGCATGCCGTACAGAGAGAATACGGTTTGTCCGAAAAGAATCAAAAGCAGATTCTTCGGGCCCTTGAGAGAATCGACGGCGTATTCAAGGTTTTATTTTAGGACCTGTGCGGGAACCGGCCGCTTTATTTACCAGTTCTTTTTTACGAAGCCCTTGATTCGGATTTCATATCGGTTACGCTCATCGGCTTTCGCCTTTTGAATTTCCGCCTCCAAACGGTTCAATTCCCCATTCCATTCATCAAGCTGAGTTTTCAGTTTTTCCAGATCAGCATCTCTTGGTTCGCCCATTCAGCATTCTCCTTTTTCATCTTTCCCCATTCTCAATACAATCCTATGCCATAGCGGAAAAAGAGTATATGGGTTCAATCCAATATTCTTTTTGCGATGGACGCGTATCTTGACGGCGAAAACGAAAGCCATAAAAACCCTCACTATCAAATAGATGAGCGCCGATGAGGAGATCATGAAATTTGACAAAATACAGTCCCGACCCCATACACTCCGAGGATCAAGAAAATTATAATAAGTAGAAAAAAGGAGCGTTTAATAAAATAAGGAAAGGAGCCGGAATATGTTAAGAGCCCTTGATGGCATCATTAATTATCGATTGAAGGCTTCGGATGGTGAATTCGGGCGCTGTAAGGATTTTCTGTTTGATGACGATAAATGGGTGACCCGGTACATTATTGTCGACACCGGTAAATGGCTGCCGGGCCGAAAAGTGCTGATTTCTCCCATATCGGTGGAGGAACCGGACAGGGAGAACCAACACCTGCCGGTAAAACTGAGCCGGGAACAAATTGAAAACAGCCCTCCCCTGGCCGAACATGAGCCCGTTTCCAGGAAATTCGAACAGCTATATTTCAATCATTTCGCATGGCCTTATTACTGGGTTGGCGACCATTTTTGGGGCACGCAACCCTATCCGCTTTTCACACCCGTACCAATGCCGGAAGATGCAGTCCGAATGAAGGAAGAACAGGAGGAAATCGAAGAGACCCATCTGCGATCGTACAGAGCGGTAAAGGGTTATCACATCGAAGCTTCCGACGGCGCAATCGGTCATGTGGAAGATTTCATATTGGACGATGGCACATGGGTTTTCCGCTATATGGTCGTTGATACACGAAAATGGCTTCCAGGCCGAAAGGTTTTGATTTCATTGGGGTGGATCGAATCCGTGGACTGGCTGGAAAATGCCGTGAAAGTTGACCTAAGTGTGGAAATGGTAAAGAACAGTCCGGAATACGATCCCTCCAAGCCCATCAACAGGGAGTATGAAACGGTTTTGTATGACTACTACGGTCGTCCACAATACTGGCACGATGAAGACCCCTACCCGGTTTCTTGATTCGACTTCCATGAACATTGAAGCGGTTTCTTTTATTTCTCCCTCAAACAGCGTTAATTCAGATGAAACCTTTTTTTGTGACAGGGATGAAATTGCGGAACGGTCAATCAGTCTTCGGTCAGCAGATTGGGTTCGTGGGTGGCGGAAAGTTCCTCAATAATCTGGTCGTCCAACTGGGTATCCCTTGAAACATCCACGTTTTTTGTTTTCTCCTCCTCAGCATCCCCTTCATCAGATAGTTGCGATGCTTCTTCAGACTGTTTCTCACCGGCAGATGCCATTCGAATTGTCTGAGCAGGTTCGGGCATCTCGACCCCGGCTTCATCCAGCGCCAGTTTCACCCGACGGATCGCTTCACCCCTGACCTTTGCGAAATCGGTCTTTCGCTGATCTACCCAGCCGAAGAAACGGACCAGCACGTTAAAGTCGCCAAGTGCTTCGACAATCATGAATGGGGCGGGTTCCTCCATAACCCCTTGCATTTTTTCCATGGCCAGACAACCGTATTCCTGAACATCCAAAAGATCATCATTGACGCCCACACCCACGCCAAAATCAAACCGGCGGAGGGGATTGATACTGTAGTTGCAAATGAAGCTCTTGAAAACGGCGGCGTTTGGAATTCTCACATGGTTCCCTTCCAGCGTCATCAAGATCAGCTCGCTGGGAGTGAGGCGAACCACGCGACCTTCATGGGATTGGATCAGAACCAGATCATTAAGATCAAAGGGGCGCCGAATGCTCAGCAGCACGCCTGCCAGGTAGTTTTCGACAATATCCTTAAAGGCGAAACCGATGGCCAGACCCAACACTCCCACGGTACCCAGAACGGCGCCCACGAGGGCCGTCAGGTCCAGGATATCAAAAGCAAAGAGCACGCCCAGCAGTAAAATTCCCTTTCGCAGGAACTGACGAATCAGGTTCCGAAGGAGCCGGTTCAGACCTAGTCGCTGATAAGGCATATCCCAATGGGTCACAAGACGTGCCAGCAGCCAGAAAAGAAGAACAACGGCCAGCGCCACACCGAAGATGGGAAGTTTTTGAACGATATTTTTCAGATACTGCCGTGCCCTGGAAAGTGCCGGTTTAACGCGTGTTTCGACATCAGCCTCCACCTCGATCTGATTGTCCACGTATATGACACCCTCAAACCGCGAAATCATCTGAGCCACTTTCTCGGAGGCATCCTTTCGGCTGGTGGTGCCGGAAAGGCGAACGACGCCATCGGTCACCGTCAGTTTTACGTTTTTAAAGTCACCAATATTTTCAAGGATGGACCGGAGGCGATCCTCAATAGCAGAGTCAGACGCGGCACGAAGGGGGTATGGGATGGGTGAGGCATCATTTTCAGTTTGGGCAACGGCGTGATTGGGGATGAAATGGACGAAAAAAATCGCGACTACAAGGCTGCATGCGAACCAAAGCCCCTGTAATCCGGATCTTCGGACCCAAAAGAAACGGTTATCCCCTGCCTCTAAAAATTTCATCCTTTATCGGAAGCCTCCACATCAATAAAAGAATACCATTCCCATTTGATATCCTTAAAGGTTAAAATCTCACTGCAGTCATTGTAAATGGGTTCATACGGTATTTTTGCATGATTTTCAACTCATTAAAACGTTCTCTGGTTCTCCGTTTCCTGCCAAATACACGATATACCCCATAGCCGAATCGATTCGCAGGGGCTAGAATAAACGGAAGTCCGGCAAAAAAGAGATTTAAATATTAAATCATTTTTTCATAAATGAAAGGAGATTAAATCATGTCTTCCAAAGATGCCTATGTACAGAAGCTGCACGCCAAACTGGACGAGTGGAATGCCCAAATCGATAAGATGAAAGCGAAGGCCGATCAGGCCGAGGCCGATTCACGCATCGAATACAACAAACGGATTGGGGAACTACGGGAAAAGCGGAGCGAAACCAAAGAGAAGCTTGAAGCGCTCCGCGAAGCCGGTGAAGGCGCGTGGGAGGATCTGAAATCGGGTGTTCAACTGGCCGTTGAATCCATGGAACAGGCGTTAAATTCGGCTAAAGCACGATTCAAATAGTCTCTTGTCGAACTGCTATGGAAACAGGATTGAGCCCAAAATAAAACAGCGTGGAAAGGAAACTTGAAAAATGAACACACTGAAAAAAAGTACAATCCTTATGGCAATGGTCGCGGCGCTGATTCTAATGTTTTCAGCCCATCTGATGGCGAGCGAAAAAGAGGAAAGCCCGTCGACTTCCGCCGAAGACGTCAAGAAAGAGACCGCGGAAGCCATGCAGGCCATTAAAAAGTATTCCTATGACCAGAGGGACAAGGCCGTAAAAGAGATGAAGGCCGCCATGGACAATCTGGATACCCGCATTGACAATATGCAGAGCCGCATGGAAAAAAACTGGGACAAAATGAGCCAGGCTTCCCGTGAAAAGGCCAGTAACACCTTGAAGACCCTCAGGAAAAAGCGAAATGACCTCAGCGAATGGTACGGTGGTCTCAAGCACAGTTCCGCAAAGGCCTGGAAGCATGTCAAAGACGGCTTTGCATCGGGATATGAGTCCCTGGCAGAAGCGTTTGAAAAAGCTCAGGGTGAATTTGCTTCAAAGTAGAAAAGCGGTTTGGGCTGATATAACCGACAGCCCCCAAATTTCCTATCGGCTAATTGTTCGGCCTTTCTGAATCATTCTCAGAAGCTGACCCAGGACAAACGGCAACAGGCTCATGCCGAGTATCAACAGCCAACCCTGTGCGCTGGGATGCTCGGTTTTGAGCAGGCCGGACAGACCCGGGCTCATACCACCGCCGGCAACAGGATGGCACAAAGCACGATGGATCCCGCCGCATACAGGTTTCGCACGATATCATTATTCCCATTACCGGTTATGGCGACCGTATACCCTTTCTCTTGCATGAGCTTGATGAGATGGAGTTTCTGTTCCGGACTGACGCGTGCAAAAATCTGAGTTTTGAATACTTTTTCACGCTGGGAATCCGTCATATCATCCGGATCCAACAATTGACTCCCTTCCATGACCCTCGGCGTTTTGCTTCGTGGATTCTGTTGGGTCCGTGTTGCTCATACCGGACATTTACTTCCCTCTCGCTCAGTCCCTTCTGTTGATCAACTTTCAATCTTTCAAGAACTTTTTCGGCGGACTGATCGTAAAAGGAAGTGCTGTTGGCTTGTTTATTCATTTAAAATCAAATCTTCGGATCGTCCCAAAAAAGGGAGTCGTGGACAAAAAATTAAAATTACGGCGCAGACGCCGACATCCTGTTATTAGAGTTTCCAGTGAAGCCAGATGGTTTTGAGGTGCGAAGAAACGCTCACCTTGCGGGTTTTCTGATCATCGTCGATGGCGGCCATCACGCTGTAAGTCCCTTTGGGGAGCTTAACCATCAGCCACGGACCGTCCGTTATGGTCTTAAGCACGACTTTTCCCGCCGCATTCTTGATGGTGATCATTGCATCCGCCAGGTAAGCGCCTGATGTGTTGGCAACCACCACTTTCAGGTTATAACGATCGGCCGCCTTATCCATTTGGGCCCGCGATTCGATACCCAATCCGCCGGTCATATACATAATACCGTTATCCGTTTCCATGGCTTTGGGGCCGACCATTTCGGACGCCGAGACCTGAAATGCCAGCCCCGTAATCAGCAGCAGGGACATGCCTAATACCACCATCCATTTACTTGTTTTTTTCATTTTCAAATTCTCCTTTCTCGTTTCCTGATGGTTTTCGTTGAGAACCCTTCTTCAAGACATCTGAGCTCTAACCTATGCTCGGACGAAAGAAAAATATATGGGTTCAATCCAGTATTCTTTTCGCGGCGAACCAGTATCTACAGGTTTAAATAAAAGCCATAACAATTCGTCATGCTTATCAATACCGAATAATCGGTTGCTTCAAATATCCGAAAAATTTCAGTTGAATTATCCATCTGTTTTTTCTAAGGCTTGCTGTTAACTGTAAATTCATTTTAGCGGCGACTTCAAAATGCACGATGTAACCTTGGCCCTGGCCGTCATTCTCGGGTCGGGCTTTTTTATCGGCAAACTGGGTCAACTGGCTCGCCTCCCTTCGGTCACCGGCTACATTCTCGCCGATGTCATTCTGGGGTCTTCCGTACTGAATTTCGTATCCGAAGAGACCATTACCGGAAAGCTTGGCCATTTTACCCAAATCGCACTGATGTTGATCGCTTTCAGGATCGGCGAACACCTTGAAATCAGCCGACCGAAAAGATCTTTGAAAAGTGTCGGCCTTATCGCTATCAGCCTAATCCCATGGCACCCCTCATCACCATCACAAACGGATCAAGGCGCCTTTTGGCGATGTGCGAAGCGGTTTTTTCACGGCTGTGGCCGGATGGGGGGCCAAAAAGGTGGAGAGTTTGAGCGGATCTCGAGAGAAAACGTGGAAAGCGAATCTACTGCTGCCCGTCGAAGACTCCCGTGAAGTAAAAAATGTCTATCCGTTACTGAGAGACATAGCCCGACCCAAAGGGTTTGTCCGTTTACTCGGACTCACAGGAGAACGGAATTCTCAGGAGTTGACCGAAAATCTTCCCGGTTTGGCGGAGAATTTCGAAGGTGAAGATATCTTTGCCACATGGACGGTCATCGAAGCAGCCACGTTCAGTGAAAATCTCGCAGCGGGACTTCAAGCGCTCGGTAGCGCATTTTTCACATCCAGCATGATCTTTCTCCCTTTTCCTCGAGAATCCGAGTGAGAGGAGGATTTCCGTGCCTGAATTTGGAACGCTTTTTACGGGGCTCGCCCATGAGAGGAAGCTGAACCGTGAAAAGCTGATCCGCGCAATACGGTATTTCATTGCGGTCGAATATGAAGCCATTCAGCGCTGCATGCAGCTTGCCGAAAGCATCCATGACGAACTGGTCATTGATGTACTGCAGGAGCCGTCAAATACTGTCATGGAAAATCGCCTGTGATGCAGCACCTTCACCTGTCGAACAACCTACCCTTTCCCTATCTGCAAAATACATAGTTGACCCCATTTAAAAAGGAGAACAAAGACGCATATTGTATAAACATTCAAAATACCCCATGGGGATAAGAACCAAAAAAACGGACACAAAGAAAGGAGGAAAACATCATGGCACTACCGACTCACAGCAAAAGGAGGCCCAGTTGGATGACCCCCTACGGTCAAGAAGGGATGGGCGACGTGTGGCAGGACCGCTTGTGGCCCGAATGGTCCAGATGGAAGGGTGAAGAGATGCGGCCATCCTTTGATTTTTTTGAAAGGAAGGGGAATACCATCTCGTGGCAAGCCTTCCAGGGGTTAAAAAGGAAGACATCAACATCGATATTCACGACAATGTCCTCACCATCTCCGGAAAGAAAGAATCAGAGAGGGAAGAAAAAGAGGCCAATTACTACCTCAAAGAATCCAGCTACGGGTCCTTTTCAAGATCAGTGAGACTGCCCGGAGAGGTGGAGGAAGAGGATGTTGATGCCTCTTACAAGGACGGCGTTCTGAAAGTGGTCATGAAAGCCAAGGAAGGAACCGGCCGCCGCAAAATCGAAATCAAGAGTTGAGAAACAATTCAAGGTCGTTCCAAATCCCTACCTCTCATCAACCGGTGAATTTCCTGTTCCGCACAAGGCAAGGGGCGGGAAATTCACCCGCCGCCGTCAGCCATTTTTCCCCTTCATGTCCTTGTTTTCAGACTTGAACGTCTGCTGACTTTTTTGTCGGTCGACAATTTGTTTTTGACAGCGCACCTCATATTTTGAAATTGCCAGTTCTTTCTCTACGTTCAGCGCAATAGGGTTTAAAAGCGAGAATATGGGTTAAAGACCCCATTCAAATCGACAAGGGGAAACGATATGGTGGTTTTGATACAAAATCGAAACTCACTTTAAAAATATATTTTGGAAAAACCGACATGCAGGAAATCATCAAGCGGGTCATTATTGAAAATGTTCAACCGGAAATCGACGGAAGTCTTTTTCCCATTCGTCGGGCCGTGGGAGAACGTGTTCACGTAAAAGCAGGCATTTTTGTCGACGGCCATGATCGACTGGCCGCTCAACTCCTTTATCGAAAAAAAGAGGAGCAAAACTGGCGCCTCCGTTCCATGCGGCTTTTAGGTAACGATTTGTGGGATGCCAGTTTCAAAGTAAATGAAACCGGGGTCTACTACTATACGGTCCATGCATGGATCGACCGTTTTGGTTCCTGGGCGGAGGGGATTCTTAAAAAGTATGAAGCGGGTCTCAACATTTCAGTGGAATTGCTGGAAGGGGCCCGGCTTATTGAAACGGCGGCCACCCGCGCCCCAAAAGAAGCCCGTGATGAACTGCAGGTCAAAGCCCGTTTTCTGAAAAGTGATGAACGGACACTGGATCGGCTGAATCTGGTGACGAATCCGGAGTTCATGGAGCAGATGGACGCTTATCCGGATTTGGAGAGCCTTAGTGAATACGAGAAGATCCTTGAAGTAAACGTTGAGCCCTTGCGAGCACGCTTCAGCGCATGGTATGAAATGTTCCCGCGATCCTGCGCCGACGGACCAGACGTCCACGGCACCTTTAAGGACTGTATCAACCGGCTCCCTTATGTTTCGGAAATGGGGTTTGATGTACTTTACCTGCCGCCCATCCACCCCATCGGCTTCCGCCACCGAAAAGGAAAAAACAATGCGCCCCAGGGGGGGCCGAAAGACCCGGGAAGTCCCTGGGCCATCGGATCTTCAAAGGGGGGGCACCGATCGGTCCATCCGCGGCTTGGGACAATGGCGGATTTCGAAGAACTGGTTCGGGAAGCCCGCCGACGCGAGATTGAGATAGCCATTGACATGGCGTTTCAATGCAGTCCGGACCATCCCTATGTTCAGGAACACCCCCAATGGTTTCGAAAGCGGCCGGACGGCAGCATTCAATATGCGGAAAACCCTCCCAAAAAGTATGAGGACATTTATCCGTTCGATTTTGAATCGGCCGACGTCGAGGCATTGTGCCGTGAACTGTTGGAAGTGCTCCGCTTCTGGATCGGAAAAGGCATTCGTACGTTTCGCGTGGACAATCCGCACACCAAACCGTTGCGCTTCTGGGAGTGGCTTTTTAAACAAATTAAGGCGGATCACCCGGAGGTCATTTTTCTGGCGGAAGCATTTACCCGTCCCAAGAGCATGTACCGGCTGGCCAAAGGTGGATTTACCCAGTCTTACACCTATTTCACCTGGCGGAACCTGAAATGGGAAATCGAACAGTACCTGACCGAACTCACCCAGACGGAAGCAGCTGAATTTTTCTGGCCCAACTTCTGGCCCAATACGCCGGACATTCTGCCGGAGTATCTGCAGGTAGGGGGACGGGCGGCCTTTATCATTCGGCTCATGCTGGCGGCGACCCTTTCATCCAACTACGGCATCTACGGCCCCGCTTTTGAACTTTTGGAAAATGAAGCGAAAGAGCCTTTCAGTGAAGAATACCTCGATTCGGAAAAATATGAGATCAGACGCTGGAACCTGGATCAGGCGAACAGTCTCAAAAACATCATCCGGAGAATAAACCGGATCAGAAAAGACAACCCGGCGCTTCAACAGACGCGCAATCTGATGTTTCACGAAGTGGACGGCGAAGACATTATCTGCTTCAGCAAATACACGGACGATCTTAAAAACGTGATCGTGGTGGCGGCCAATCTGGACCCACACCACACCCATGCCACATGGGTGCACCTTCCGGAGAAAGAGCTGGGTCTTGAAAAGGACCAGTCCTTTCAAATGCATGAATTGATCGGAGATGGCCGGTATCTTTGGAGCGGTGGCCTCAATTTTATCGAACTGAATCCTGAAATCATGCCGGTCCAGATTTTTCGCATCCGCAAGCGCCTTCGCTCCGAACACGATTTCGACTATTTCATGTAACCGGCCTTAAGAGACAAAGAGAGAAAAGAATGCAAAGCGCTGAAAGCGATAGAATTGAAGATCCGTTCTGGTATAAAGATGCGGTTATCTATCAGTTTCATGTCAAAACCTTTTATGACGCAAACGGAGACGGCATCGGTGATTTCAAGGGGGTTCGTGAAAAGCTGGACTACTTTCAGGAATTGGGTGTCACGGCCCTATGGCTGCTCCCCTTTTATCCGTCCCCACTAAAAGACGACGGCTACGATATTTCCGATTTTCGATCCATTCATCCCAGTTACGGCACCCTCAGAGATTTTAAAGCCTTTTTGCGGGAAGCCCACAAGCGGGACCTCAAAATCATCACCGAGCTGGTTATCAATCACACTTCCGATCAACATCCCTGGTTTCAACGGTCCCGCCGGGCCAAACCGGGAAGTATGTGGCGCGACTTTTATGTGTGGAGCGACACACCTGAAAAATACGCCGATGCCCGCATTATTTTTCAAGATTTTGAAAACAGCAACTGGTCGTGGGACCCGGTGGCAGGCGCCTATTACTGGCATCGATTTTATTCCCATCAACCGGATTTGAATTTTGAAAACCCTGAGGTTCATGAAGCGGTATTCAAAGCCCTGGATTTCTGGCTGAACATGGGGGTGGACGGCCTTCGATTGGATGCCGTCCCCTATCTATACGAAAAGGAAGGCACCAACTGTGAAAACTTACCCGAAACACACGCCTTTTTAAAAAAACTGCGGGCACGAATGGATGAAAAGTACACGGGCCGTATGTTTCTGGCCGAAGCCAATCAATGGCCGGAGGATGCTGTGGAATATTTCGGAGAAGGTGATGAATGCCACATGAGCTTTCACTTTCCACTGATGCCGAGGCTCTACATGGCGCTCCACATGGAAAACCGATATCCGGTGACCGATATTCTGGAACAGACCCCCCCCATTCCCGAATCGAGCCAATGGACCATTTTTCTGCGGAACCACGACGAGCTGACCCTGGAAATGGTAACCGATGAAGAGCGGGACTACATGTACCGGGTTTACGCACGGGAACCGCGCATGCGGCTTAATCTGGGCATCAGAAGACGCCTGGCCCCCCTCATGGGAAATCACCGGCGCCGCATGGAAGTGATGAACGGACTGCTGCTGTCCCTGCCCGGCACTCCGGTCATTTATTATGGAGACGAGATCGGCATGGGAGACAATATCTATCTGGGTGACCGAAACGGTGTTCGCACCCCCATGCAGTGGAGTCCTGATCGAAACGCCGGTTTTTCTTCGGCCAACCCCCAGAAACTCTATCTTCCGGTGATCATCGACCCGGAATACCATTACGAGGTCGTCAATGTTGAAAGCCAGAAAAATAACCGCCACTCCCTTTTCTGGTGGATGCGCCGGCTCATTACCATTAGAAGCCGCATCCAGGCTTTCAGTCGGGGCAGCCTGACGTTTCTTTATCCGGAAAACACAAAAATCCTGACGTTTCTGAGACGCTACGAAGAAGCGTGCATTCTGGTGGTGATCAATTTTTCCCGCTACGCCCAGTTCGTGGAGCTCGACCTCTCTGGCTACGCCGGCGCCGTGCCCGTGGAAATCTTTGGGAACATGCCTTTCCCGGAAATTGAAGAAGCGCCTTACCGGCTCACCATGGGCCCCCACTCCTTTTTCTGGTTCAGTCTACAACCGAAGGAGGCCGTTGACGCCGCAACAGATTTGCCTTCCCGCATGAATGACCTGCCGTTGTTTCGCGTGCGGCAAAACTGGCGAGAACTGTTTGAAGGGACGCTACCCCCCCCAATGGAAAAGAGACTCGCCACCTATATGAGCACTCAGCGGTGGTACGGTGCCAAGAACCGCCGCATCAAGACCCTTTCGATCACCGAAACCATTCATCTAAACGACGGGGACGTTACTGGCGTTCTTCTCTTGGTGGATCTACAATTCACGGACGGTGCGGGAGAAACCTATCTGCTGCCGTTTGTACATGTTGCCGCGGAAACGGCGGAGGATCTTCTGGGAAAGCATCCGGAAGCCTTTCTGGCCCGGGTGGAACGCCGCGGCGAGACCGAAGTAACGGGTGTTTTGGTAGATGGATGCCACCATAGGGAATTTTGTCTGACGCTGCTCAAGCAGATTTCACGCCGCAGCGTGAGCAAAGGCCGGAAAGGAAAAATGACGGCGGTACCGACATCAATGTTAAAGAAACGGTACCGGCCAAAAGAGATGCCCTTGGACGTTACGCTTTTAAAAGGGGAGCAGAGTAACTCGTCGGTGATTTTCTCGGATCTTTTTATCCTTAAATTTTTTCGACGGATGCAAGAAGGTACCAATCCGGACCTCGAAATCAGCCGCTTTCTGACCCGAAAGGGTTTTGCCCACCTTCCCGGTGTCGCCGGTGCACTGGAATACCACACCGATGACGAAGAACCTTCAACGTTCGCCGTCCTGCAGACATACGTTCCCAATCAAGGCGACGGATGGCACACTACGCTGAATCAGCTTTATCCATATTTTGAGGGTCTTATGGAACATTCGGCGGAACTCGCGCCACCGCTCCTTCCCAAAGTGAGTCTGTCAAAGATGGCTCAAAAACCCGTTCCCGATGAAGCGGCGGACCGCATCGGCGTATTTCTGGAATCGGTGAAGCTGTTGGCGGAACGGACTGCGCAGATGCACAATATACTGGCCTCGGACTTAAAAAACGTCAAATTTTCGCCTGAATCGTTTACCAAGCTGTATCGGCGATCCCTTTACCAATCCATGCGTTCCCTGGCAGGACGGATATTGCCCGAGCTTCAAAAGCGTGTCTCTCGTCTGCCGGATACGCCGTCCGCCGCGGCGAAACGGGTATTGGCCCGAAAAGAAAAAATCATGGAAACTTTCGGGACGCTGACGAAAGTGGAGATTACGGCAAAGCGCATTCGATGCCACGGCGACTATCACCTGGGACAGGTTCTCTATACGGGCAACGACTTTGTCATCATC
>JAJDOH010000116.1 GCA_022340265.1 Deltaproteobacteria bacterium
TCAGGTCCGGTCGGTGGCAAAGGGTCGGTATGGTGATTTCCGCATCGCCCGCCGCTTTCAGAATCGTCGTCCCAGACAGTACGCTCAGCTTCTTTCCATCAATCTCTATCTTTACTTTAGATTTAGCCATCTTTTCCTCACAGTGGAAATGTTATATTATAGTGATAAAGCCGCCCGCCACTTTTCTTCTACGTATCTAAGATGGGCCAGCGCCATTTCCCTTCCTCTTTCCGGGTCACGCGCCTTTACTGCGTCGAGAATGTTTTTATGCTGTTCAAGCAGTTTCTTCCGCGTATTCTTTTTTCTGAAGATGCCGCCCCAGGCGATCCGAAGTTCTTCCTGTAAAAGATCGTATATGGTTTTCACCAGATGGATATAAGCCTCATTGTGGCTCGCTTCAGCCAGGGTGGTGTGAAATTCGTGATCCGCTTTGGCGCCCAGACGATTTTTTCGGAGGTCTTCTTCCATTTCTTCCAGCAGTTTCTCCAGAAAGACAATCTGTTCCTTGGTCGCCCGTTGGGCGGCCATGGCCACGATTCCCAGTTCGAGATATTTGCGGATCTCAAATATTTTCATGATGTTGGCGGGCGAACTCTTCGCAAAAGAGACCAGGGGGTCATGAATGGAACGCGTTGTAATGGGGCGCACACAGGTCCGGTTTCCCTGTTGGATTTCCAGGAGCCCCATTCCCTGAAGCGTATTCAGCGCCTCCCTGAGGGAAACCCGGCTGACATTCAATGATTTGGCCAGTGTTCTTTCAGGGGGAAGGCTCTCCCCCGGTTTAAGGTTTCCGCTAAGGATCAGTGACTTGATCTGTTCGACGATCTCGTCGGATATCTTTCTCGGTTTAATTGGGGAGTATAGGTTATTCATCTCAAAATTCATTTTGTCCCCTATTATTGCTAGTTCATTATTGGTATGATCAGTGACTATCTTCATCGATTTGTATTATAAAAGAAAATCCCATGTCAATAAAAAAATGGTTTGACACCAGGTGAACATCCAAGGGGATCGGCGCCATGAAGGCTGCCGCTCGAACGCGTGGGCACTGAAAAAAAGTTCCATGAGACGAGGTTTGTCAGAATGTTGATTAAATACCTAATAATACAGTTTAATGATACATTTCTAACGCATTCGTATGAAGCGAAATCTCTTAGCAAAATGCGTTATCGGATTCTCTTGTTAAACTCAAAAAAAACTTCATTGGGTCCAAAAAAAACTTGACAACCAGGGGTAATGCAAATAGTAATTGGTATGTTCATTAGACCTCTAAGCCTCTTAGTTGTTGTGTTGCCATCTCCTGGTTGTCGACGAACTTAAGAGGATCTGTTTTGTTCCAGGCTAACGTGGTGTCAAATGCACCGCAGTCATACCTTAAAGAAAGAAAGGAGGTGGTTATTTCATTGCGCATCACAAAAACCCCCAAAACGCATTGTCAATCCTAACAACATCGGAGGTAACATCATGGGAAAAATGAGGTTTAAGAGTCTGCCGGTTTTTTTGCTGTTCGCGGTTTTATGCATGTGTTTTTTGTTCGCGGCGCCCGCCATGGCCAAACAAAAAGTTGTGGGTGTTTCTAACCTGTGGCTGGGGAACGACTGGAACGCCAGATGCAACCAGACCATCATCGACTTCCTGGAAAAGAAGGGGTGCAAGGTGATCAGCACCAACGCCCAGGGGAAAACGGGCCAGCAAAAGGCCGACGTGGAGAATTTTATCTCCATGGGTGTTGACGGCATCGTTATCAAAGGTGGTGAAGGGGATGCCTTCCTGGACGTTTCCAAAAAGGCGTGGGATGCCAATATCCCCGTCGTTACGGTCATCATGTTTCTGCCCTATGCCGTTCATAACTCCGTTGAGGACAGCTGGCAGGGTGCAACCAACCTGGCGGTTTGGCTGGTCAACCAGATGCGGGGCTCCGGAAAATACATCGGAATGGATGCGGCCGGTTGGCATACCCTGGAAGTTCGAAAGAGAGCTTATGGTGAAGTCTTGAGATGGTTCCCGGAAATTAAAATGATCGGTGAGTACCATGAAGTTAATCCGGCTGATCCGGTCAACAACGCCTATAAGATCACCAAAGCCACCCTTCGCGCGCATCCGGACCTGAAGGGCATCGCCACCACCTGGGGTCTGCCTGCTGTGGGGGCCATCAAAGCCATCAGGGAAATGGGAAAAGAAACGCAGGTTTCCGTCATCAGCATCGATCAGGAAGCGGCTCTTCTGGCACAGATGCACAAACCCAATTGCCCTGCAACGGCGGTTGTCGGTATTGAGCCAGTGGTACAGGGAACTGAAGCCGCCAAAGCCATGTGGGATGCCATGCAATACAAAACGGTGAAAGAAGCCAAAGCCAGTCTGCCTGTCCTTTCCGTCATCGGTGTTTCCTATGTGGCCACCAAGGATGTTGACGTTTTCAAACCGAAAAAAATCTATAAAAGCGTTGATGAAGCCTGGGACGGCAATTTTGCCGGTACCAAAATCAAAAAACCCTGGTAACCAACCCTTTTTTCACACGGGTCCTTTCTTGAACCAGGGGACCCGTGTGATCAGATCTAGCGTTATGGAGATGAGATGAACCGTCCAAAGGATGATCAGGGAAACATCGTCATCAGGGTCGAGGGGGTTTCAAAATCCTTTCCAGGTGTCAAGGCCCTGAAAGCGTTGGATTTTGAAGTGAGACGCGGGGAGGTGCATGCCCTTTGCGGAGAGAACGGCGCCGGGAAATCGACGCTTATGAAGACGATCGTTCGTGAGTATATCGAAGAAGAGGGAAATATTTTCATCGAAGGCCAGAATGTGAAAGATAGGGGGATACGAGGGGTGCAGGAACTGGGCCTGAGTCTCATTCACCAGGAGCTGAACCTGATTCCCATGTTATCGGTGGCGCAGAATATCTGCCTGGGGAGAGAACCGGTCAAGTGGTATGGGGCCATTGACTGGAAAGCCATGCGTTCACTGGCAAGTCAGTTTCTCTCTGAGGTCACTTCGGAAATTAATGAGGAAGAGCTGGTGGAAAACCTCAGCATTTCCCAGCAACAGTTGGTGGCCATCGCCAGATCTCTTCTCACATCCCCCAGCATTTTGATACTGGATGAACCCACGGCACGCCTCGATCAGAAGACATCCGATGAATTCTTTTCGTTTATTGAGCGGGCCAAAAAGAAGAATCTGACCGTCGTCTACATTTCCCACCGGCTTGAAGAAATCTATCGCATTTGTGATCGCGTAACCGTCTTGAGAGACGGCAAAAAGATTATCACTTCGCAAATTGAAGACCTGCCCCAGACGGAACTGGTGAAACACATGTTGGGCCGGGAGATTACCCAGCAGGTCCCCAAGGAGGCAGCCGCCATCGGGGATACACATCTGTCGGTTACGAAACTCTACCCCAAGGAAAAAGGCGAGGATATTCATTTCGATCTGAAATCAGGTGAAATTCTGGGAATTGTGGGCAGCATCGGAGCCGGCAAGAGTGAAGTGGCGCGGGCCATCTTCGGCGCGGACCCCAGGGAAAGCGGCGACATTTTCATTGGCGGCAGAAAAGTAAAGATCAGTACGCCCCAGGATGCCATCCGGCACGGCCTGGCCCTGATACCCGAGGAAAGAAGAGACCAGGGGTTGGTGGGAAATGGATCGGTCAGAAAAAACATCACCCTGGCGGCGCTAAAGAAGAAATTCTGTTCGGGTCCGTCCTGGATCAATCAGAAAAAGGAGGTCGAAGCGGTTAAAGAGTTTATTGCGACCCTCGCCATTGCTACCCCTACGACGGAACAGGAAGTCCAGTTCTTAAGCGGTGGTACCCAGCAGAAAGTGGTGGTCAGCAAATGGCTTCTGAGCGATTCGAACATTTATATCTTTGATGAGCCGACCAAAGGCATCGATGTGGGTGGCAAGTACGATATTTATAAGCTCATTGTTGAACTGGCCAAAAAGGGTGCCGGCGTCATTTTTATTTCCAATGAACTTACCGAAGTGTTGTCCTTGTGTGACCGCGTTCTGGTGATGTTTAACGGGCGGATCATCAAGGAGCTTGTAACCGAAGCGACCAACCGGGAGGAAGTGCTATTTTACGTCATGGGTGGGAGAGACTATGCAGAAACAGCCATCAACGCTTAAGGATGTCATTAACAATTACGGGGCGACGTTCGCTTTCATTGTTGCGATCATCTTTTTTTCTTTTGCATCCAGGGGGTT
>JAJDOH010000146.1 GCA_022340265.1 Deltaproteobacteria bacterium
CATTCGGAACGCTTGGCTTCAAATTCTTGGAGGGTTTCATCCAGGATGCGGCCCGCATCTTCAAGGTGCTGAATCTCTTTTTCAAACAGGGATGTCAGGGTTTTGATTTCCACATCCAGGTTCTGGGCTTTAATGGCCGAAATCTGTTTGGCATTTCGTTCCCTGAAAACATGCTTCCGAAACACCAAAAACTGGTTCCAGGGCGAAAGGGATTTGCCTTCAAATGCCTCCTGTGAAGAAACTGCAAAAAGGAGGGGATCGGCAATGCCTTTCTCTTTCAAAAGCGCATTGAACCGGGTGGTAGCGAGATTCAGTTGTTCATATCCTTTTTCGAGGGTTTCGCCCTGAAACAGCAAATCCACTTTGTTGAGTAAGAAAGTGAAGTTTTCCCTGGCCTTGGGCACCTGTAAAAGAAAGTCATAAAATTTTCTGTCCGCGTATTTTTCCGGCGAAGTCACCCACAGAAGCAGGTCCAGATGTTCCATGAATTGAATGACCCGTTCACGGTGCTCTCCCACAAGGCTGTCAAAATCCGGCAGATCGCAAAGAAGAATTCTTCGAATATCATCTCCCTGATGCAGAATCTCCCGGCGGGGCACATCCAACGGCCCGGGAATCGGTGGTGCATCCGCTTCCCCATGACGATAGATCAGCACCCTGTCCGTGTGAGGCCGCCGATGGCTTGTGGAAGCGATGGCCTTCCCCGCCAGAGCATTCATCAGGGTCGATTTTCCCACGCCGGTGCCCCCCACCAGACCGATGGTCAAATAACGGGCTTCCATGGCTCCCAGTCGTCCCATGAGCGTTTCGGCCTGGCTTTCCATGGATTGCCGGGCTTGCGAAGAAAGGGAAAAGATCCCGCCCTGTCGAAGCAGGGTCAGGGTCTTTTCAAGGCGGAATTGATGTTGTTCAATGGGATTGGTCATTTTTGTATTTCCAGGTCTCTATGTAGCAAAAGAACCCGAATTTTATTGGTTTCTTTCTATGATACGGATTTTAAAAGAGCGTCCAGGGTTTTTCGGGTCTCCGGGGCTGTGGTCAGCGCCGTTAGGCAAGCCACATACCGTTCCGCCTGTTTTCGCAATACGGACAAAAGCCCTTCCTGATAACGCGCCGCCAGTTTTTTTGCAATTTTCCGAATTTCATGATAGGCAAAAATTTCCACTGCCCCTTTGGTCACAAAGGGTGCCAAAGCGGAGTCCAACGCAACGTCCAGCATGGTGAACCCGCCGCCCACCACCACTTCAAAGGTTAGGATGAGAATCCCCCAGAGGATGGAGGTGGAATAGATACCCACCTTCTTTCCCGTGGGAATCCCTTTTGCCAGCGCTTCAAAAGTCGCCTCCAGCCATTGGGCCAGTTCTTCCTGAGACTTCAAAATGTGCTGTCGAATCTCCGCTTCCGTAAGCGCCAGATTTGGATCCCGCAGGGACTTAAAAAGAGGCGCTTCTTCATCTGAAGGGGAAAGATCCCTTAAAACCGCGAGATTGAATTTTGCAATTGTTTCCTGAACCGGTGTAAAAGCGACGTGTTCCCGTACTTTCAGAAGCGCGGCTTTACGATCCGTTTTTCGGTTTTTGAGACGCAACCCCATGAGTCTGAAGGGGCCCTTGAAAATGGAGCGAATTGCGCGCCGTGGTTTTGCCAGAAGATCGTACCGCGAGAAAAGTTTTCGAATTTCCACTCTTAAATATCGCCCGCTGGTTTTGGAAAATCTTTCCCGCTGGTTTTGAACATATGCTTTTGAAGCATCTTCTCTGAGCCTTTGAAGCTGCCCCAACCATTGGTCGACAGTCTCCTCTTCAAGGTCCAGTAATGAACATAACCCTGCAACATCCTTTTTCAATCTCCTTGTCGCCCTGGCATGGGCCGCCGATTTTATACCATAAACCTGCTCACGGTTGAAGGACTGGAAAAAAGCATTTTTCAGGCGTTCAAACGGTTTCAGAAGGGCAATACGGTCATAGGGCGCGGGAGTCGTGTGGGGAATCAGCCAAAGGTTTGCCCCATGGATGGAAATTTTCTGTTCCTGCAGGGCATGCAGAATTTCTTCCCGGGTGGTTTCCTGCGAGGCTTTGTTCAGTATAAAAAAGTAGGGCTTTTCATCCTGCAGCACCTTCATGAAAAAGTCATGCAACACTTCATCGGCGTATTTTTCCTGGCTGGCCACAAAGACCACCGCATCGGATAGGGAATAGAGATCGTTTGCCATTCGATGGTTCTTTTCTTCGACGCTGTCTAAATCCGGCGTATCCACCAGAACCAGATGGGAGAACGCATCTTTGTCTGCTTTAAGCACCGAAATTTTTCCGGCGCTTCCCGTGGAAGAAAGAGGCATCTTTCCAGGAGGGATCATTTCCATATCAATTTCAGGAAAAGGGAAAGCCTCCTGAAAGGCGCATTCCTTGTGAGCGAGCGCAACAGGACCGGCGGTTTTGGGCCTCTCCACACCGGTGGCACTCAAGGGCATTTCACAAAAGGCGTTGAAAAGCGTCGATTTGCCTGTACCGGTACCACCCAGGAAGACCACCCATAAACAGGGATGGGTCCGTTTGAAAAAAAGAATGGCAAAACGCTGCAGGATATCCGCTGCCAACACCGGAATTTTCATTCCGGCCGGCGTCAGACCGGTTACCCTGAAAGCATCGGGCGTCAAGGAATATAAGGCCCTCTGGTCCATAGCGGCAGTCATTTTCAGTCTTCTTTAAGCTGATCCCAGTACCCTTGAAAATATTTCCAGCCGGACCACACGGTGGCCGCCAGAATAATGGTCATAATAATGTTGGCTACCGGAGGAAGCAGAAGACTGACCTGCCGGCTGTAATCTCCGGACGGGGTCATATATAATAAAATCGTTCCCCCCACCATCTGGGTAATGGCTTTGATTTTTCCCCAGGGGCCCGCGGCAATGGCAATCCCCGACTGCTGGGACACAATGGCCCGCAAGCCCGTAACGGAAACTTCCCTGGCGATAATGATGATCACCATCCAGGCGGCCACCACCTGGTATTTCACCAGAATCACAAAGGCGCTCATGACCAGCAGCTTGTCCGCCATAGGATCGAGGAATATGCCCAACGTACTGACCTCGCTACGGCTGCGTGCGAAATAGCCGTCCAGCGGATCCGTGGCACAGGCGATGACAAAGATGGAAGCGGCAACAAATTTCGTCCAGGTGGCCGCGGGAATCGTAAAGATGATGAACACGGGAATCAGAACGATACGAAAGAGGGTAATTTTGTTGGCCAGGGTCATTTCATTTCCATCGCTTCCAGGATCAATGGGCAATTGACAACACAATTTAGCACTTGCAAATTAGGGACCTTATAGCCCGTGATCACGAGAATATCAAGATTTCCCTTGCGATTTCATAAAGAATGGGATAATTGCCGACCATGCGCCTGACCCCAGGAAAACTGATGATTCTTGCCCAATGGCTGTTGACGGGGCGACCCACATCCGTTGCCATGGACATTACCCATCGATGCAATCTCAAATGCCTTCACTGCTACTGGTGGCAGCAGGAACACCCGCCGGAGCTTGGTGATGAACAAATGATCACCTTTCTTAAAAAACTCCGGGCGGGCGGTCTCCGAGCGGCCATCCTGTATGGCGGCGAACCGACCCTTCGCCCGAAAATCTGTCGGGCCGCCGCCGGGATTTTCGATGCCACGCTGGCCTTTACCAATGGCATAAACGGATTTCCGGAACTTGAAAACGGTCAATGGATTCTGTCTCTTGACGGACCTGAAAGAGAAAACGACCGCATTCGAGGGGTAGGTGTCTACCGAGAGGCCACCAAAAACCTGAAAGCCGCATCGAGCCCTCCCATCGTCCATATGACCATCAACCGCCTGAACCAAAACAGTCTGGCGCAGTTTACGGAGGAAATGTTGACGCTTCCCGTCAAAGGTCTGGGATTTTCCTTTGTGACCCCCAACCAGGGAGTGGCGGATGAAAACCTTTTTATTCCTTTGCGGGAACGAAACCGTGTGGTGATGGAACTGCTCAGCCTTCGAAAAAAATATGGCGAAAAGGTGGGTTTCACTCAGGCCATGGCGCAACAGTTACTGACCCATGGCACTTTTAACCAATGGAACCGTTCGTCCGCCTGCCCCGTCACCCGGCGGGTTCGCTGTTACCGATCCGATGGCAGACCCAAGGCCTGCACCTATGGGGACCAGGCCGATTGTTCCCGTTGCGGTTGTGCCGCCGTGGTGGCTTACCGGGGCGCTTTCAACCCCCTTGACTACCGAACGCTCAGGGTTATACTGGGTCTTTTGAGCCCGGCATATGGTGCGAAACAGCCCTATGATGAAAAATCAATCGCGAACATTTCCGGAAAAATCAATGGTCGATAAAACCCCTTCCACGAGTAAACACAACCCGGAGACTCTCATCTGCTGCCGGGAATGCCGTCATTTCAGCCTTTTTGAAAACAGTGCCGGGCATCACAGCCCCCATGCGCTGGGGGAATGCGGGGGTGACCCCTGGGATGGCAGTCTGGGCCAGTGGGCCATGTTTCAGCACCATTGCACTGCGTTTGAAACAGCCGGGAATTAAACTTCAGGACAGGTTTTTTCCTTTTTCCCGGTCCCACCGCCCCGGAATGGGCGCTTTACAGTAGATGCATTTTCCGTCTTTCATATGGATTTCCTTAATCCAGTAACCGTTTCTCGAAATAACCACTTTCCCGCACTGGTGGCAATAGGTCTGGGTGCCTTCGTGGCCGGGCACGTTGCCCAGATACACATAACGGATCCCCTGGGCCAGCGCAATTCGCCGCAGTTCTTCAAGGGTGGCAACGGGCGTGGCGGGAAGCCGGTTCAATTTGTATTGGGGAAAAAATCGTAAAAGATGAAGGGGATAGGTTGGTCCCAGGTTCTTTAATATCCATTCAGACATGCGTTTGATCATTTCCGGTTTATCCACATAGGTGGGAACCACCAGAGTCGTCATTTCAAACCATACCCCCTGGTCATGGAGGGTCTTGAAAGTTTCCAGAACCGGCTCCAGTGTACCGCCGTTCAAGCAGCCGTAAATGGCATTGTCAAAGCTCTTGAGGTTGATGTTTGCCCCGTCCAGATATTTACAAAGGCTCACCAGCGGTTCGCCATTGATGTAACCATTACTGATGAGAACATTTTTAAGATTTGCCGCCCGTGCCAGCCTGGCCGTGTCAAACATGTATTCATAGAAGGTAATGGCCTCCGAGTAGGTATAGGCAATGGAACGGGCGCCTTTTTCAAGCGCGGCCTCGATGACCGCTTCAGGAAACAGGGTCATATGTTCCACCTGTTCCGGTTTTTTCTGCGAAATCTCCCAGTTTTGACAATTCAAACACCTGAAATTACATCCCGTGGTGGCGATGGAAAAGGCGGCGGTGCGCGGGTAGAAGTGGGCCAGCGGTTTTTTTTCAATGGGGTCCATATGGACGGCACAGGGATTGCCGTAGGCCAGGGAATAGAGTTTTCCACCAATATTGACCTTGGAGCGGCAGATACTGCGATCCCCGGGATCCAGCACGCACCGGTTGGGACATACCTGGCACTGCACCTGCTCGCCGTCCGAGGCATAGTGAAAGCCTTCAATGGCCCATTTCCAAGGTTTCAAAGGCGCATCGTTTTTTGTAATATGCCCCTTGATACTGCCGGAACAGTTGGCGGCTTTTCCAAAAAATCCATATCCCGTCCCCGCGCACAGAAGGGCTGAAGCACCAAGGGCCGCGGATTTCAAAAATTCTTTGCGTGTCATCATGAATGTCATCATCGTTCACCTCAGGAGTAACACCAAACCGCTCGAGGCTTTCACCATTATGAGCAGCAGAACCGCCATTCCCACGCCCCACAAAGGAATCACAAGGGTCCCCACCACCAGGGCGCCCACCGCCGCCCCACAAAGGTCCGCCGCCAGGCACCCGGCGGCCGGACTTCTGTCCTCACCGATCAATCGGGCCGCCGCGGGGAATTGAAACCCGGCAAAAAATGAAAAAACAAAGCAGAAAATCAAAAACCATACAGGGTGAAGCACAACCCTGAACCAGCCGCACCAGCACAGGAAAAGGGCTGAAAGAAGCAGCATGGCCCCTTCTGCCAGTCCCGCCTTTACACTGCTGTCGGCAACCCACTTAACCCCTGTTACGGCCCCCGGCAAAAGACCCAACAAAAAGGCCGTAATAATCAGCCCGATCATCACATAAATATAACCATAAATGATCTGAAATGCAAAAATGATGGTCATCTCCAGGCCCATGGTCGTAAAACCCGTTGAAAAAAGGATATATTCCTCTCTTTTCATAAAGATGAAGTAAAGCAGTAAGAGCCCTGCCAGACCCAACAAAAAACCGGCGGGCGAAGTCCCATGCCGGCTGAACCACTCCTTGAAGACCAGTTGCATGAGCCGTGGATTGAAATCGGTGTTGATGGTTTTGCCTTTGCCCAGTTTTTTCCGGAGTTCCCGAATCCTTTCTTTTGTAACATTCCCGTTAAAATAGCCGTCAATGTAGGCGGTTTTGATCCCCTTTGATTTCAGCATCCGAGGGATATCAGCGGAAAGAGCGCCGTCGCTCATGATAAAGCAAGCCTGCTCGCCGGGAAGAACAAGGATATGGTTAAAGTGCCTTTTCAGCGTTTGGTAAAGGATGGATAGTTTTTCTTTTTGAAGAAGGCTCAGGTAATTGGGCGAATAATCCATATTCACCGCCAGAATCCCGTTTTTTTTGAGAACGTGCTTTGCCATGGAAAAAAATTCATCGGTGTAGAAGCGGTTGGCCTGAAAGGTGTCGGGCTCCGGAAGATCTAAAATTACCGCATCATAGCGCGTATCGGTGGATTGGATGTGCCGCCTGGCATCTGTGTTGAGGATGTTCAAATAGGAGAATTTCGGAATCATTTTCAAATCCTTGGCCGTTTGTGTAAGGGCCGGATCCAATTCCACATAGTCAACACGAAGGGGGCTGTATTTGTCCATTTCCAGGAGCGTTTCGCCCAGGCCCCCCGATACCAGCAGTATCTTTTCCACATTATCCCGTTGACTTAAAGGGTAGTGAACCTTTTCTTCGGCCTCGATGACGTTGGCGTCGGAATAAAGGGGTGTCCCGGATTCCCAGAAGGTGTACTGCGCGCCCTCTTTTGATACGACGATCCGCCCGAACCGGGACTCCACATATTTCATAATATTGCCGTATTGGGCTTCAAGGGACCGAATTTCAACGGAAGGCGTCAGCGCCATTGCGTAAGAAAAGGCAACAATCGGTATGGCGGCCATCAGAAAGCCCCATTTCTTAAATTCGCCCATCATTAAACATGTCACCAGGACCAGGAAAGAGGCAGTCAGTGCAATGACGGCAAAGGGTTTGAACCAGTAAACCAGCAGAAAACTAAACAGAACACCGCCTAGGATGTCCCCTGCGCTGTCGGTGATGTAGAGTTCTCCGCTTTCAAAAGGGATTTGATTGCCATGAAAAAGTTTCTGGGTATAAGGGAGAATAAAACCGGTAAGCAGACAGTAAGGGGCAATGGTTACGGAAATATATATCAAAATGGGGTAGAACCCCGGGCTTACCCCGTGGGTAAAAAATAGTTCCCGGAAAACCCGTATGCCGGCGATCTGGAAGAGGGGTAACACACCGATGATAAGCGCCAGCACCAGGTAGACTGCAAGGGATGCCTTTTTAAAGCATTTGGCCAAAAGGGTCCCCAGCCCGGTCAACACCAGCCAACAGAAAATAACCAGGCTGATGGTTATTTCATTTCCGTGGAACTGGCTCAGGAACTCTCGAATGGTGAGAATCTGAGTGGTAACGGAAGATATGCCGACCCCGACAATGGATGCCATCGCCAACCAACGAAAATGGTGGCGTGAAATGGTTCCATTGGGCCGCATTATTCCTCAAAGGCCTGTACCTGGTAAGTGGAAACTTCCAGATCACCTTTCTTCCAGGCATCGCCATCCAGACCCGCCTTGAGGCAAAGATGATTCAAAAATTCCCTTTTTTCCGGCAGCTGTTCCCATACCTGCGGCAGAAAAGTGGACTGGTGAAACCCTTTTTTGATGATGACACCATCAATCCCCGGTCGAAGTTTACTTAAAAGATCCTTGGCGTCGGTGTAGGAAAGGGTTTCAGGTTCAGTCAAAATACTGATTTCAATGTGCACATCTTTCCATTCATCCTGCGTAAGGGGTCTGAATCGCGGATCCCTGAAGGCGGCGTTCAGGGCGTTTTCCCGAATTCCCTCGATGAGGGATTCCTGGGGAATAATGTGTCCAATGCACCCTCTCAAACCGCCATGGATGGTAAGGGTTACAAACGTTCCTCTTTTTTCATTGAAGATCGCCGGCAGGTCTTTGCTCTCACCGGAGGGGCCTTTTTTTCCTGAGAGGTGCGTGGAAATCGTTCTTCTCGCTTCCGAAAGCAGAGCTTCCCCCTGTGCCTCGCTCAAATCCTTGGTTTTTGACATGCCATCCTCCATTCTTTCGCCTGCCTTTGAAACCGCCCCACCAAATGGTCCATTCACTGTCACCAAGATCAGCAGGATCAAAAACAGGCAAATGCCATGGGAAAAAATCTTCTGGTTTCTCCAAGTCTCCATTATCAATATCCTCTGTTCACCTTTCAAATATTAGCGTAAACAGAGTTGCTGTCAACCGGAAATACATTCCTTCCATCCTTAGATGTATGCGATTATGTCAAAAAAGTGTCGCGTTAAGGAAGCTGGTGCGCTTCCCAGACTGGCTTATTGAGCTCATACATCAATCAGTATCCAGCTGGACCGGAGATAAAAAAGAGACAGCCGTCAGCTCCATAGAAACCGTCGGTGAATGAATTTAACGCGGCATTGGCAGCGGATTTGGAAATGCCTGCATTTTTAGCCATTTGTTCAACCAGTTCCGATTTCGTCATGTAATGGTCTCCTTTTTTTGTTTTGGTATCGACTTTCAAGCATCACTTTTTATCGTCATTTAGAATGTCATCATACTTTTTG
>JAJDOH010000157.1 GCA_022340265.1 Deltaproteobacteria bacterium
AACCGGCCTCCTCAAGTACCGGTACCCACTGCATAGACAGGTTCATGTCTATCAACAATTTCATGCAGATTCCTGCGCAATTGGTATGTCAAGCTCTTCGACGCGCCATGCAGCATAGGCTAGCGATTCGTCAATATCTTCAGGCTCGAGGTACGGATAAAGATGCAAAATATTCTCTTTGCTGTGGTTTGAGGCTATTAATCCAACGATGGTCCCCACAGTTACCCGCATACCGCGTATGCAGGGTTTTCCACCCATTACCTTGGAATCAAAGGTAATTCTGGTAAGCGTTCCCATTTCAGTCTCCATTAGTGAGTGCATCATATATGTCCGCTACTATACATAAAAAAGGTTCAGTCAGCAAGGTCCTTTGGTAGGAAATCAACGAAGGAATCAGGGATATATTAGGGAATTCCGTGAACACCATACCAAACTATTGTCGGCTCGGAATCGAAAACAAATGTCAGCGCTGAATTCCCTCCTGATTTTAACAACCTGACAAAAACCTTGTGTGATCCGAAACCATCAGATATTATTCACCTCGTTCTACCGGAGAAGACTTGGGCTGAAACACGATGACCATACGTCATATTCAAGCAAAAATAAGGACAGGGGATTATCTTTTTTCCGACCATGCGGTCAAGCGGATGATCAAACGGGCCATAAATCGTCATGAGATTGAAGAGGCTATTCTCACAAGAGAAAGTGTTGAAGAATATCCAGATGACAAATATTCGCCAACCTGCCTCATTTGTGGAAATACCCATGAAGGGCGGTTTCTTCATATTCAGGCTTCTTTTCCGCCATTAGTTGTCATTGTGACCACATACGAACCTGATCCTGAACAATGGATTGATGGAAAGATAAGGAGGTAACTGCGCCATGAAGTGTACTTTTTGCGGAGGGGAGCTGAAAAAAACCACAGTGACATTCAGTTATGAAGAGGATGAGACCTATATCCTTGTTGAGAATGTCCCTGCTGAGGTCTGCTCACAATGTGGGGAGAAGCTCTATACGCCTGAAGTCACGGAAGCCTTGTTGCACCTGGCCAAACAGCCAGTTGAACCTGTCAGGATCATTCATGTTCCGGTTTATGATTTTACGAAGGGGGACGGAGAAGTTCTCAATTTTGCATAATTCCGTAAACCGGGGGGGAAATGGGGTCAGACCTATTTTCACTTCATGTCTATCAACAATTTCATGCGGATTTCTGTGCAATCGCTATGTCAAGCTCTTCGACGCGCCATGCAGCATAGGTTCGCCCCCCTACCTGCTCGACAAAAGAAGTCAAGCCAGTTATTATTCCAAATTAAAATACTATTTTATTTTGGGGTGCGATATGTATATACCCAGGCAGCTCAAACTTTTTATAAAAACTTTGGAAAACGGGTTGTGAAAGCACCAAAATTCTACTTTAGTGGCCCCTCTCTGGTATGTTTTCTCACCCTGGCTGGAGGAGATTGTAGGAAAACGGGGTTAGACCTGTTTTCGTTTGCTATCCGGGGCGGTTAGCTTTTACGATATACCTGCCGGCGGTGACCGATCGTCAGCACCAGGACGATGAGCTTTTCATCTTGAATGTCGCACAGCACCCTGTAGTCACCGATTCGATACCGCCAGAATCCTGCCCGGTCTCCCTTCAAGGGCTCTCCGAAGTGCCGGGGGTTTTTGCACCCTTGGATTCGATCGTCTAGCCAGTCAAGGATTCGCTTTTGAACCGGGGAATCCAGCTTGCGCAGCTGCCGTTCAGCCACATCACTGATCTCAACCGTCCAGGCCAAGTTCTTTTCTCAGTTGAGCTAAGGGCTTACTCCCTTTGGCCTGCCGTTCGGCCTGTTTGGCCAGTGCCAGGTCCTCGTTATCTTCCAGATATTGGAAAATTGCTTCCCGGACCACCTCGCTTCGATTGGTGCCCAAAGCTTTTGCAAGCATATCCAGCTCTTTTTCAACCTGTTCGTCCAATCTTACGGCCAGCATGATCCGCCTCCCTATTTGTCAGACAATGTATAACGCCATGCAAAACATGTCAAATGAAATTCAAAAGATGTTCTGAATATTCCCGAACACATGCGCGAACAAACTCTCCCCAACAAAACAGCTTACGTAAGTTTCTGAACCCGCTTGTGAAATCACCATAATAGGCTTGATCAACGGACATGAGTGTGAGATAATAAAATTCCATTTAACGCCTCAAAAATTCTACTGTCTTTATGAAACTGGGAGCCGTGAAATCTTGAAAGCGGTCGCGAGCAAAAAACTGCTGCTACTACCCGGAATCCTTCTTTTTTTCCTGGTAGCGAGTTTCTCAACCACCCTGGCTGGAAACAGAACCCCGCCTTATACGGGATGGAAGCCTGAGGGTCCGTTCAAGCCGTTTCATGCGCCGAAACCCCGACCGGCAAAAAAAGCGTCCGAACGACCGACCGTAAAAGAAGAACCGTTGGAAGCGCAGTCGGTGGAAAAGCTGCTGAATATGGAAGGTTTCAGGACCGAAGAATACGTGGTTCATGAAGGGGACTGGATCGCCAAAATTCTGCGGGAGAAGAAGGTGCTTAAGACCGATAACGATTTCCCCCGGCTTCTGGAGATGCTTCAAAAATTGAACCAGTCCATGACGGACCTGGATTTAATAAAACCGGGGGAGAAAATTGTCATCCTGGTGAAAGTGGGGCCCGAAGTAAACGCCAAGGAACCCGGGGAAAAACCGGAACCGGTGCCTGAAAAACCAGCGCCTGTTGGTGAAACACCGCCATTACCGCCTGAAAAACCTCAACCGGCCGTTGAAACGCCACCCCCTCCACCGGAAACAACGGAAATCGTCGCTGTATCGCCACCCCTTTCGGTTGAAGCACCCGAACCGGCAGAACCGATCCCGCTGAAGATCGGTATGGTCAAACTCTCGGAAACGAGAATCGTTTCCACTTTTCAGGGGTTGCGATCCGAATCGTACCAAGTAAAGGAAGGGGATATGCTGGGCAGCATCGCAAGGGAGCGATACGGTCTCTCATCGGAAGTTTTTGCATCAGAGTACCTGGATCTTTTCAGGAAATGCAATCCGTCCATTGAAGACCCGGACCGGATCCAGGCCGGGCAGAAGGTGAACCTGCCCCTTTATCCGCCGCAGTGGTACGGTGAAGCGCCGCTTGCACCGCCGCCGGCCCAGCCTCCTATCATGCGGGATCTGGCCAGTTCCAACCGGGTGCGGCTGCCCGATCCGCAACCGGTGCCCGAACCCGCGGAACCGGAACCGCTTCCCACAGGGGTAGCCCGGCGGAAATCTGAAACCGCGCAGAAGCAGTGGATTTCCGAAAAAACGGCGCCATCCGTGAAACCGAAAACGGCCGAAGCCCCGCTCCCGCCCACTCTGCCACCCGCGCCCGCGGTTGAACCGATCAAGGCTGAACCACCCAGCCCTCCACCGGCTCCCGCGAAAGAGCCGATCAAAGCTGAACCGCCCACTGTTGCAGCACCGGAAACCGCTGTTGTTGAATCTTCCTGGCAGACACGGGAGACCACGGTGTTGGTTTCGAAAGGTCTGGGGGATATCCTGCCGCAAATGGGGGAACAGTGGATCCATACAGGGGAGCATTTCATCCCCATGAAATCCGGCGGGAATATCAATCTCAAAGCCGACACCTACCCCATTGTTAAGCGTCAGGGAGGCATGACCCTGATTGTGGATCTCAACCACTCCCTTCCCTCGAGAATGGGGAAAGTCATCGAGGCCAGCTGGGGAACCTATCGAATTGTAACGCTGTCGCCCACGGACGATTTAAGATCCGCTTTCGGTAAAATCCTTAAAGCGTGTCAATACCCGAAGGTTTTCAAGAAGGGAGAACCGTTGAAGCTTTCGGGAGCCGTTCCGGTCACCATTACCGGGGACTGGATTGTCATTCCACCCAGAAGCCAGTCCGGCGCTTCCCCGGGATTTATCGTGATTAATTTTTTGGATGATAAGACAAAGGGGGTTCCCCGGTCCGTCAAGGCCTATCTGAAAAGGCAGGGGGTGCTTTTTGTGGAATATCCTTTGGCCGAACCATCCAAGAAACCGCCTGTTGAAAAGGCGCCGGAAACGGCGCCGGATGCAGCATCTTTGGTGGAAATGGTTCTGACCCTCACGGGTCAGTCCCATGAAGCCCATGTTAAGATTCCTGCCTTTGAAAGCCGAAACGATGATTTTAAATTAACGGTTACGGCCGATTTTTACCTGACCGGCCACGGAAGAGAGCGGGTGATCGATCTCAGCGGGCTGGGACCTGAAGTGGTTGCCCTCTTGAAAGAAAGGGGCATTTCGGTACTCTCCCTTGGAACGGAACGCAATCCCCTGACCATTGTGTCAAAAACCCTCAAATTCCTGGGCTGGGCGCACAAAATGGGACCCCACATTCTGGCCACGGCGCCCCACGGCAAGCAAAATGTGGAACTGACCCTGTCAGGAGTCGTCTTTTCCTCGGAAAAGGGGCATTCGGTCCTCATGACACCCATCAATCTGCCGCCAGGACTGGCTGCATTTCTTTATGAAAAGGGGTACAGGGTGGTGACGCTGGCTGCTTTTTCGCCCCTGGCAGGGAGCAAAAGCGGCTGGAGCGGATAGAGGCGTATCTTTCCATGAAACGGCATTTCATTATGGTCCTCTGCATGTTACTGGCGGGTGTTTTGTTTCCGCGGGGGGAGACGGTAACGGCAGGCAAAGCCTACATCTGGCATGACAGGGACGGAAATGTTCATTTTTCCGACCAGCCGCCTCCGCCGGATCAATCCGGGGGCGATATTGAGGAAAGGCAGTTCAAAGAGGCACCCAAGCCTGAGCCAAAACCGGTCAGCATTTCCAATGACCCAATCGAACGCGCGGTTCAGAGCACCTTTCGGTTGACCAACCGGATGGGGGGCGGTTCCGGTTTTTTTATCAATGATGAGGGGTTGGCGATCACTGCAAAACATGTGGTTGAAAAAGCGACCTACAGCATGAAGGCCGAACTGGCCGGCGAAAAGAAAAAGTATTCGGTCAAAATCATCAAGAAAAGTCGAAAAAATGACCTGGCGCTCATTCAAGTGATGATTGACAGGCCCACCCCCTATCTGGAAATCAGAAAAACAGATACCCTGGTGCGCGGGGAGCCGGTATGGGTGGTGGGAAATCCGCTGCTGGCGTTTAGAGAAACGATCACCAGCGGCAATTTCAGCCGGATCTTCCCGGGAAAGGACTTCAGAAAAGAACTTAAAATCAAGGCCCCCTACGAAGGGGACTGGGTGCAGTTTTCAGCCCCGGTGATCGGTGGAAACAGCGGGGGTCCCGTGGTGGACAAGGACGGCAGGCTCATCGGGATTGTCAGTCTGGGGTTCAAGGCCTATAATGCCATCAACCTGGCCGTACCCGCTTCCTATATTGAAAAGAATTTCGCCGCCCAGCTCCAATAGGACCCTTCGTTCGCTATCTGTTTTCCGTCATCCGTCCTTATGTTTTGTGACACCCGTTAAATGTTTCGATGATCTTTCCCACGTCATCCATGCTGTTCGCCCTGAAAGGGGCTTTGAGCTGTTCGTTCCCATAGGCCACGAAACAGACACCCGCGGCTCCGGCTGTCTCATAATCCACCGATGAATCGCCGATGTAAATGGCTTGGGTCGGTGCGAGTTCAAAAAAAGAGAGGATCTTGAAGATGGATTCCGGGTGGGGTTTCGGGTTTTTCACATCCAGGGAAGAGACCACCATGTCAAAAAATCCGGTCAGCCCGTTCAATTGGAGCACGTCGTCCATGGTGTTGCTGCGGTTGGTGGCCACGGCCAGGAGAAAGTCCCGCTGCAGTTTCGAAAGAAGATCTTCGAGCCCCGGGGCCATGATCATATCCTTGATGAAGGGGGCATATTCCATTTGCAGCCTGTATGCGTCGGCTTCTTCGAAATGGGATGTTTTTCTGAAGATGTGTTTGACGGCATCACGTCCCGTGGCCATGTGCACAAAATCGATCTCATCGGGCGCCATGGGGGGGAGATCAAACCGGGCCAGCAGGTGGTTGTAAAAATTGATGTTGGCCTGGCGGGAATCAAACATGACGCCGTCACAGTCAAAAATGATAACGCGAAGGGGATTTTTTATCTCCATATGGCGTGCCTCAATGGGTGTGTATCTGTTTCAGTTCTATTTGAAAAAAAATCTTAGTCAAATCCGCAACGAGTTTTAGGCAAAGGACTTTTCGGCAACTGTTTAACATTTTTGGAATAAAGAGAGAAGATCCACCAAAGACCTTTTATACATGTTCTATGGGTGCCATTGAATTTTGTTCTCTTAAAAGCCTAAAATTGAAATATGAAAATTTGATGTAACAGTTTAGATTTGATGAATATTTTCCAGCATTGAGGCGCTTAGCAAACGATCGTCAAAACATGAAAAAACGACCGGTGAGGAGAGTTCTGACTGCAATATCAGAGCCGATTTTCTATAACTGCTTGCGAAAAACTTTTACCCTTTGAGGTAATTCGGTGTGTCATACCCCTTGGTTTTCTCCCGGACCAATAGGCCATACCACTTTGTATTAATGACAGTACCTTTTCTTTTACGGGTGTCCCGTCAAAAGGGATGATGACGGCGATTTCCTTTTTTCGATCGGTTACGACGATTGACTGCCCGGATTTCACCTGCTTCATGTAACGGCTCAGGTTCTCCTTTAAATGCCTTATGCCTATGGATTCCATTGATTGGTCTCCCTTCAATTTCAATGAGGTCACATTCTACGATGATGTTGCCACACTTGGCAATTAATTACGGGCCGAACCAGCAATTCTCATTTTGAGGTGATTGACTTTTGTGGGAGCGGCTTCCAGCCGCGAAAAATCGCGGCGAGACGCCGCTCTCACAGGTTTTGACCCAATCAGCGTCCATAATTAGAATTGCTGGAGCCGAACAAACCGTTGATCTCAATGGATGTTCGAATTCTATTGATAGGTCACCCGGAACACTTCCTCGATGGTGGTGACCCCCTGAAGGACTTTTCTGGCACCGTCCCGGCGCAGGGTGGTCATGCCCCTCTCAATGGCCGCACGTTTAATGGCATTGGCATCGGATGTTTTCAGAATCAGGTTTTTGATCTTTTCATCCAGCAGCATGAACTCAAAGATGCCGGTCCGCCCCCTGAACCCCGTATCCAGGCACGCGGAACACCCCCGGCCCCGGTAAATGGTCGCCTTATGGGCCATTTCCTTTGTAATCCCAACCTTTCGAAGGGATTCGTCGTCCGGTGTGTAGGGCTCGCGGCATTGGGGGCAGATGACCCGCACCAGCCGCTGGGCCAGGATGGCGCTGACGGAAGAAGTGACCAGAAACGGCTCGATTCCCATATCGATGAGGCGGGTGACGGCGCCGGCGGAATCGTTGGTATGGAGGGTGGAAAAGACGAGGTGCCCCGTCAGTGCCGATTGAATGGCAATCTCGGCCGTCTCCAGGTCACGGACCTCGCCCACGAGGATCACGTCCGGGTCCTGTCGGACAATGGAGCGCAGTCCCTTGGCAAAGGTGAGATCGATCTTGGCATTGGTCTGGATCTGTCCGATTCCGTCAATCTGATATTCAATGGGGTCTTCAATGGTAATGATGTTGATATCGGTCTTATTGATGGAGGAAAGTGCCGCGTAAAGGGTGGTGGTTTTTCCGCTGCCTGTGGGACCGGTGACCAGGATAATGCCGTGGGGAGAACCGATGAGTTCTTCAAAGGCGGCCCGATCGGTGTCCGGCATGCCCAGGTCCGTGACCTTGAGCAGCACATTGGTCTTGTCCAGCAGCCGAAGCACCACCCGTTCGCCAAAGGCCACGGGAATGGTGGATACGCGAATATCGATGTTTTTGTCCGCAATGCGAATCTTGATGCGTCCGTCCTGGGGCAGCCTTTTCTCCGCAATGTTCATTTGGGCCATGATCTTGATTCGGGAAATCAGCGCCGATTGAACATGCTTGGGAGGCGAGAGCATGTCGTAAAGGATACCGTCCACGCGGTACCGGATGCGCAGTTTGTGCTGCGAGTGTTCAATATGGATGTCGCTGGCCCGCGCCTTGACCGCCTGACTCAGCATGAGATTGACCAGTTTTACCACGGGGGCGTCGCTGGTATCCTCCAGCAAATCCGCCGTTTCTTCAATTTCCGAGAGTATCCGGCCCGCCTCGCCTTCCTGCATGTCTTCAATGACCCGCTCCGCGGAATCGCCGCTCACATCGTAGGCCGCGTTGATCACCGACAGGATGGCGGAGGCCGGTGCCAGCACCACCGGAGCACTTTCAATGTTCAGGATCCGCCTGAGATCATCCAGGGCCTGAAACTCCGATGGATCATTCATGGCGATGGCCGATCTTTCACGGGTGATCAGAGGGGTCAGCTTAAATTTTTTGAGGAATTGGATGGGCGTTTGCTGCGTAAAAGCCGTATCGAGATTGAGAGTGGGAAGGGTCATGGAAACGGGCAGGTCCCACTGCACTCCCAGGGCGCCCAGCAGATCCGTTTCCGTGATCAGTTTCAAACGCATCAAAATTTCCCCCAGCCGGCCACCTTTTTCGGTTTGAACCTGCAAGGCTTTTTGAAGATCCTTCTCACTGAGCCCGCAGCTTTCGGTAAGAATCTCCCCAAGAAGGGGGACCGGGGCCATATTGGGATTCAGGGATGGTTCAGGGCTTGCTGCCTTGGACATTCGATCCTCCTTGTTCGACATGTTTAGGTTTCGATCCAATGAATCCCTATTTTCCGGGCAAATATCCTTCCATGGGCTTCGGGCCGGGCTTGTCATACATCTTGATGACCCCTTCCTTGATCCGCTCAATCTGTTCTTTCTTATCCAGGTAGATTTTTTTGGCCTCGGCCGGATTCTGAATGATGCGGGGCGTCAAAAAGATAAAGAGATTGGTCTGTTCCCGCGTCTTGCTGGTGCCCTTGAACAACCAGCCCAACAGGGGGATGTCGCCCAGGCAGGGGACCTTGTATGCCGTATGGCTCGTATCATCCCCGATGAGCCCTCCGATCACCACCGTATTGGCGTCTTTCACGATGACCGTGGTCTGGGCCAGGCGCTTGAAGGTCTCAGGGCGGTCGGAAGCAGTCAAAGCATTGTTATCCACCAGTCGCGTGACCTCCTCATAAATCTTGAGGCGAACGGACCGCTCCTGGCTGATCTGGGGGGTTACTTTAAGGGTCACCCCCACGTCTTTATATTCATAGGAGCTGTAGTCCAATTCCGCCGCGGTGGTTTCCTGACGCACCTGGTACGGCACGTTTTTTCCCACCATGATTTGCGCCTCCTCATTGTCCGTGGTCAGAAGCTGCGGGGTGGAGAGAATGTGAACATCCCGGTCCTGCTGATAGGCATTCACCACCGCCGCCAGGTTGGGGAATTTGACGCCGGCGATCTCGATGGTGTCGCTGATGATCCCCATGGAAAATCCTTTGGGGAGAGCGCCCTTGAGGATACCCCCAACGGTGTCATAATTGGAAGGGCTGGAACCGGCAAAGGCGGCAGCGTTTTTGCCGTCATAGGTAAAGGTCTTGACCCCTTCCCACTCCACGCCCAGGTTGAAATCCTTGTTCACATTCACTTCCATGATGAGGGCCTCGATAAAGACCATCATGCGCGGAATATCCAGCTTCTGAATGACTTCCTCCAGTACCAGATAATCATCCGGGTCCGCCATGATCACCAGGCTGTTGGTGGCCTGATCCGCCACGATGCGCGCCTCCTTGGACAGAATGGGGGCCTTTCCCTTGTTTTTTTCTTCCGATTTCTTGGCGGGAAGGGACGTTAATACTTTGGTCAGGTCTTCGGCATTGGCATGCTGCAGATAAAATACATGAATGTCCCCCTGCCCCCGGGGTGCCTCTTTGTCCAGAAGCCGAACCAGTTTACGAATCTTGGCGGCATCGTCTTCGGACGACACCACAATCAGGGAATTGGTTCTTTCGTCCGCGACGATTTTGGTAACGGTCTCAGCGTCGGCAGTGCGTTTCTGCGCTCTGGCGCGCCGCTCAAAAACCGCATTGAGAGACTTGGCCAGCGTGTCGGCGGAGGCATATTCCAGGGGAATGACATTTATTTCTTCGCCGACACCTTCTACATCAATGGCCCGTGCAAGACTCATGAGACGTTTGATATTGCTTTGCACGTCCGTGACAATCAGGGTTCGGGTCGGCGGGTAGGAAACCATGATGCTGCTTTTGCTGATAAAGGGCGCAAAGAGCTTTTTCAGTTCGTCCGGATCGGCATACCGGAGGGGAATCAACTGTGTGACCACCTTGTCCTCCGAATCCATGGCTTCACGCCTGAGACGGGTTTTGACGCTCATGGTTCGGGCGCTGGCAGCCGGTACGATCTTGATGATGTCCCCCGACGGTACGGCCGTAAACCCGTTGACTTCCAAGACGGATTCAAAAACTTTGTAGGCCTCGTCCACGCTGATCTTGTTGGGAGAAATAATGGTCACCTTGCCCCTGACCCCTTTGTCAATGACAAAATTCTTTCCGGTGAGTTCGCTGATGAACTTGATGAAAACAGGAATGTCCACCTCGTCGAAATCGATGGTCACGGCGGGTTCCGGTGCCTCCGGTTTCGGGCCGATTTCTCTTTGGGCGGTAACCGGTGTTGTGACGGGTGCAGGCTTTTCAGGTTTTTGCTCTTGAACGGCAGGTTCAGGAACCGCCGGGGTGACCCCCGCTACGCCTGTTACACGGGCCGCTGAAGCGGCGGCTGGGGCCAGCAGCACATATGCGAACAACGTCAACATAAGCAAAGAAAAACATATATTTTTAAAACGGTTCATTTCAATTCTCATTTTTTTACGATCTCCTGAAACCGGGATAATCCCCGCAACGGATTCAGGTCCGGATCTTCCTGCGCCCACGCCTTGACGCCGGGGTCCATTGAAATCGCCTTCTGGAGATACCGCAGGCTCTGCTGCAGCTGGCCCGCTGCGGCTGAAACGCACGCAAGATTGTAATAGGGATCCACATAATCCGGTTTTAAACGGATCGCCTTTTCAAAATACCTTCGGGCCGATGCATAATCCTTTTCCTGAAGGTACAGGACACCACGGTTGTTGAGCGCTTCAACGTGACCCGGATCAATGGAAATCACCTTTTCATACCATTCTGCCGCATCGGGTAGCCGGCCGTCGCGGTGAAGCGCCCTGGCTTTTTGATAGGTTTCGGCAATAATATTGCTTCCAACGGGCTTTTGACCGGCTAACGGCGCGGGAACCGCTGTGCCGGAAGGACCTTTCGGCACAAGGGACGTCTGATGATCCCGTGGCGGGTTCGCGGGCCGCATCTTTTCAAGCCCGGCGCGTGGTTCTCTTTTGGAGACCACTTGCTGCCTGTCAGGCACCGTGTTCTTTCTTAAAGGCACCCCGTTTGGATTTTTATTTTTTAGATACCACCACGAATAGCCCGCAAAAGCAAGCAAAAGCAACAGCAGCAGCGCCGCCGAAAAAATCGTTTTTCTCTTGGTAAAAAAGGCTCTTTTCCGTAACGGCACCGGTAAGCCGCCTTGAAAACCTTTTCCCAGATCTCTTTCAACCTGGGCTTTTTTTAAGGCTTCATGGATGTAGCTCATGGGCTTTGTCCGCCATCTGATAAAGGAGGGTCAGGGTTCGAAACCCCACAACGCCGTCCGCCTTAAGACCGAATTCCTCCTGAAGCCTTTTGACTTCTTCAAAAGTCTGCTGATCAAAAATACCGTTTAAGGTCACCAGGTACCCGAGATTTTGCAGAATTTCCTGAAGGGTTAACACCGCAGGAAGACGCATCCCCTGTTTCAGAAAAAAGCCGTTGTCGCCATAGGGGTATACCCAGGTTGTCTGACCTCCCCAGTGCTTCAGGATGAAATCCCGTGTAACATCTTGCCGTTTGCCGGCGGCATCCATGATAACGGCGCCTTCAGCGGTTATGTGGTCGACCAGCAGATATTCGGGCACGCCATGGTCCGTGCTTTCAGGCACTTCGATTCTGAAAGGTTTTTTGAGCAGGGTGTAATATTCGGCGCGTAGCGGAAAAGAAACGAGGCTCATCTGAATGCTGCCGTTGTCGTCTTTTGAAGATATGACCCCCTCTGCCAGATCGAACAATCCCGCAATGCTTTCCTTGTTGGTTAGAAACAGTGGCAGATCCGGTTGGACCTTGACCGATGGAACCAAAAGCGCTTCCGTTTTCGTGTTGGTGTCTGAAGAGATGAAACGGTCCATGAAGACGAAGATGCTCAACCCGGCGGCGGTCATCAAAAAAAGAACCAGCGGCAGGATCCATTTCCACCAGGACCATCGCCTGGAACCGGGAGGGCGCTCTTCGCCGGCGTCGATGCCGCCCCGAAGATCCAAAATGGCCTGGCCGGCCATTTTTCCTGAAATGGTGCGTTTTTCAGCGGTATAGGCCAGCAAAAGGGCCCGGTCGCAGACCGCGTTGATCCGTCTGGGATTGCCCCCCGAATAGGCATAGATCCGCTTGAAAGCGCCGTCGGAAAATTTTACATCTCCCTTGCCGCCGGCAACCACCAGGCGATGTTCCACATACCCCTGCACATCCTTTTGATCCAGGGGCTTTAAATGATAGCGCACGGTGATGCGATCGTCCAGCTGTCTGAGCGAATGGGCCGAGAGAACCTCTTTCAACTCC
>JAJDOH010000169.1 GCA_022340265.1 Deltaproteobacteria bacterium
GCTGGCAGCCCGGGTCAAATGGATCGAACGAACCTTTGGGCTGGACATGCTGATCCGGTACCATAAATATGTGGCGGTTGCGGCGGCCGGGTTTCTGCTTCTTCATCCCATCCTTCTGGCCCTTGCCCACGGCAGTCTGACTCTTTTGATCGGATTGAAGCTGCCCTGGTACATATGGGTGGGCAAGGCGGCCCTGATATTGGTCATCGCCAATGTGTTGATCAGCGTCTATCAGGGTCGGATAGGCATCAAGTTCGAAAAGTGGCGTCTGCTCCATGACTTACTGGCTCCCACTATCCTGGTGCTCATCTTTGTGCACCCCTGGTTTGCGGGAGACGATCTGGAACACTTTCCCATACAGACCCTATGGATCATCATGTCGCTTATGGCCGCGTGCATGTTCATCTATCACCGGTTCCTTCGACCGAAGCAGCTGGCCGGGCATCCTTACCGGGTTACGGGAGTGCAACAGGAAACCGGAAATGTCTGGACGGTGAAACTGGTGCCTCCCGCCGGGCGGAGCATCGCCGACTATCTCCCGGGGCAGTTTCATTTTCTGACCTTCCATCGCGCTTCCGGGCTTCCGGTGGAGGAACACCACTGGACCATTTCTTCCAGTCCGGCACAGAAGGATTACATCAGTAGCACCATCAAAGCGGTGGGTGATTTCACAAAGACCATTCCGAAGACCCGCCCAGGGGATACGGCAGTGGTCCACGGTTCCTTCGGCCGATTTTCCCACGTGCTTCATCCCCATGAACGGGATCTAGTATTCCTGGCGGGCGGGATCGGGATTACCCCGCTCATGTCCATGCTCAGGTACATGCGGGATACCGATGACGATCGCTCCGTGGTGCTTCTTTACGGGAACCGGATGGAAGCGGACATCGTCTTTCGGCGCGAGCTGGAAGAGATGGAAGCCGGAAAACGGCCGGATTTGACGGTGGTTCATGTCATGAGCGGCGCCGGAAAAAACTGGACCGGTGAAACCGGACATGTGGACCGGGAACGGATTCAAAAATATTGCGGCTCGGAGCTGAACAGAAAAACCTTCTATGTTTGCGGTCCGCGGAAAATGGCCGAAGGGCTGATCGAAACCCTTTTCGACATGGGCGTTTCGAAGACGCAGATCCGGCAGGAAATATTTTCATTTCTGAATTAATGGAGGGGTCCATGAGAAAATTGATTCTGCGTGGAACGACCATCACGGTGGTGATGGTTTTGTTGTTTGTCGCCGTGCTCTTGGGCGTGGTGAAAAATACCGTCATCTCGCACCCGGAAGCCCATGAAACCCATGAAGAACATGAAAACCATGAACATGGTGGGGGAGATGAATCCTGAAATGCTTGGGAAGGGTCAGTATATTCTCCGATATGGATATTGATACATGACACCGGATTTGTGATCGAGGACAAAACAATGAACATCGGTATCGCCGCCGACCACGGCGGGTATGAGCTTAAAGAACGACTTACAGGGGTACTGCGAGACGCCGGAATCGCGCCGATGGACTTTGGCGCGGTCGAATTGAATCCCCATGATGACTACCCACGGTTTGTAATTCCCCTCGCACGGGCGGTTGCGGCACGGGAAGTGGACCGGGGAATCGCCATTTGCGGGAGCGGCGTGGGGGCGTGCATTGCGGCCAACAAAGTTGCCGGTGTGCGGGCATGTCTGATCATGGACGGCTTTTCCGCCCACCAGGGAGTGGAAGACGACGACATGAACATCATCTGTCTGGGGGGAAACGTCGTGGGGTTTTCCCTGGCAAGGGAACTGGTAACCACTTTTTTAAGCGCCGAATTCAAAGGGGATGAGCGATTCCGGCGACGGTTGCACGAAATCGATAACCTGGAAAAAGGAGAACGAAACCCATGAAAAAGAACCCATTGTTTGAGATACGGGAACTTGGCCAGAGTATCTGGCTGGACTTTATTCGCCGAAAAATGATGCGTTCCGGTGAGCTGGACAAATTGATTTCGGAAGACGGTATTCGCGGCATTACATCGAACCCCAGTATTTTCAAGAAGGCTATCGCCGACAGTGAAGACTATGACGACCACATTGGTACGCTTGCAGGTGAAGGAAAAAAGGCCAGGGAGATCTATGAGATTTTGACGGTGAAAGATGTTCAGGACGCAGCAGATCATTTCAGACCCCTTTTTGATGCGTCCGATGGAAGAAACGGGTTTGTGAGCCTGGAGGTGAACCCTCACCTGGCCCGGGATGTGGAAGGCACCCTGGTGGAGGCCCGCCGGCTCTGGTCGGCCCTTTGTCGCCCCAACGTTCTCATCAAAGTGCCGGCTACCCGGGAAGGGTTGACATGCGTCACCTCCCTCATCGATGAGGGTATCAACGTCAATGTGACCCTCCTTTTCGGACTGCTCCGGTACCGGGAGGTGGCCGGGGCGTATATTGAGGGTCTGGAAAAGCGTGCCGAAAGGGGAGACTCCCTATCCGGCATCGCCTCGGTGGCCAGTTTTTTTCTGAGCCGCATCGATGTGCTGGTGGATCCCTTGCTGGAGGAGAAGATGAAAGAGGGGCGTGAGGATGCCGAAAAGGCAAAACGGATTCACGGAGAGGTGGCCGTTTCCAGCGCCAAAGTCGCCTACGGGATTTATAAAGAGATCTTCAAAAGCGAGCGATTCCAGGCGCTGGCTGCCCGGGGCGCACGCCCTCAGCGCGTTTTGTGGGCCAGCACCAGTACCAAAAACCCCGAATATTCGGATACCAAATACGTGGAACCCCTCATCGGTCCGGAAACCGTGAATACCCTCCCCAGGGAAACCCTTGATGCCTACCGGGACCACGGAGAGCCTTCGGCGCGGCTGGAAGAGGGCCTGGGGGAAGCCGAAGAGGTTCTGCAACTCCTTTCTCAGCTGGATATCGATCTGGATGAAGTGACCCGGCAGCTGGAAAACGAAGGAATCGAAAAATTCAACAAACCCTACGATGCGTTGCTTCAGGCACTGGTGGAAAAAGCGAACCCGAAATCTTCCTCATGAGGAGGAAAAATTATGAAAGAACGAGTGTGCGACATTGGGTTGTTTGGCTTGGGGGTCATGGGGCGTAATTTTGTGCTGAATATGGCGGATCGCGGGTTTTCCGTGGGTGTGTATAACCGCACCGATCAAAAGACCCGGGAATTTATGGAACGGGATGTGAAGGATCGGAATATTCAGGCCGGATATACGGTGAAAGATTTTCTGTCACTTCTACGGCCTCCGAGGAGTGTTCTGATTTCCGTGCCCGCGGGGGATCCGGTGGATGCGGTGATTGATGAGATTACACTGGGCCTTGAGCCGGGAGACCTGATCGTGGACATGGGCAACTCCCATTTCAGTGATACGGACCGGCGATACCAAACTCTCACCCAAAAAAGATGGCATTTCCTGGGTATGGGGATTTCCGGAGGGGAATACGGGGCCCGTCACGGTCCGAGCCTCATGCCCGGCGGTTCCAGCGAAGGCTATGAACGGATTCGTGCCGTGATGGAAGCCTCGGCTGCCCAGGTGGACAAAACGCCGTGCGTTGCCTACCTGGGACCGGGTTCCGCGGGTCACTACGTGAAGATGGTTCATAACGGCATCGAATACGGGATCATGCAACTGATTGCCGAAACCTATGACCTCATGAAGCGGGGTATGGCATATAATGCGGATCAGCTGCACGCGGTTTATGATGTATGGAACCAAGGCGAACTCAAGAGCTATCTGATGGAAATTACATCTGAAATCTTTCTTAAGAATGATGAAAAGACGAAAAACCCCCTGGTGGATATGATCCTGGACCACGCCAGGCAGAAAGGGACTGGCAAATGGACTTCCGTGGAGGCTTTGGAGCATCAGGTTCCCGCGCCCACTATCCATGCGGGGGTAGGGGCCAGGGATATGTCCGTTTACAAGGACGAGCGGAAAAGAGCTTCAGAAACGCTACGTGGCCCCCATGGGAACGATCCCCATCTGGACAAACACTTCGTTGATCATCTGAAAAACGCTCTTTACGTGGGGATGGTCGGCTGTTATGCTCAGGGCATGGCTTTGATGAAACAGGCCGACAAGACCTATGAGGATGCGCTCGACCTGGAAACGGTGGCCACCATCTGGCGGGGCGGATGCATCATCAGGGCGGAAATGCTTGAAAATATTCGGAATGCCTATCATCGACAGCCGGACCTTTCAAACCTCCTTCTGGATCCCCGGTTCAGCGAAGACCTGGGCGCACGACAGGAGGATCTCAGGCATGTGGTTTGTACTGCGGCCCGTCTGGGTATTCCGGCCCCGGCGTTGATGACGTCACTGGCCTACTATGATGGATATCGCAGTGAACGCCTGCCGGCCAACCTCATCATGGCACAAAGGGATTATTTCGGCGCCCACCGATATGAACGGCTGGATGAATCGGGAACTTTTCATGCCCAATGGGCGGAAAGCGAGGTCAAAGGATGAAAAGCGGTTTGCGTCCCGATCCCACTATTTTTGTTATTTTTGGCGCCGGCGGCGATCTGGCCTGGCGCAAGCTGGTTCCGGCCCTTTACAATCTTTTTCTGGATGGCTGGTTGCCCGCAAAATATCAAATACTGGGTGTGGGCCACGGCGATATGAGTGACGCGGGTTACCGGGCCCATCTCAAAAAGGGATTGGACAAAGTTTCCCGGAGAGGCAAGGCGCAAAAGGAGGCGTGGAATGATTTCGCATCCCGCATCTCTTTTGTAAGTGCGGAGTTGGGAGAAATAAAGACTTACAAGGATCTGGCAAAAAAACTCTCGGCCCTCGGTAATGAATGGGATATACTGCCCAATCAGATTTTTTACCTGGCGCTGCCGCCTTCTCTGGTCGGCGATGTCATCAAGGGGTTGGCCGCCGGGGGCCTCAACGGAGACCGGTGCCGGATTGTGGTGGAGAAGCCCTTCGGCAACGATCTTGAAAGTGCCAGGGCGTTAAATCGCAGGCTCGGAGAGGTCTTTAACGAAAATCAGATTTTTCGCATCGATCATTACCTGGGCAAGGAGACCGTACAGAACATTCTCGCCTTTCGTTTCGGAAACGCACTGTTTGAGCCGGTCTGGAACCGGCGTTACATCGACCACGTTCAGATTACCGTGGCGGAGGACGTGGGCGTTGAGCACCGGGGACACTATTACGACAAAGCGGGAGCCCTTCGGGACATGATCCAGAATCATCTGCTTCAGATTTTTTGCTTGATCGCCATGGAGGCGCCGGTCTCCCTTAACGATAATGAAGTGCGAAACAAAAAGGTGGATGTTCTGCGTGCGATTCGGCCCATCCTTCCGGAGCGGGTTCATGAGCACGCGGTCAGCGGACAGTACGGTACCGGATGGATTGAGGGGAAGCACGTCAAAGGGTACCGAAGCGAACCCCGCGTGGCCAAAGGGTCCGCCACCGAGACCTTTGCCGCCCTCAGGCTGTTCATCGATAACTGGCGCTGGCAGGATGTGCCTTTCTATATGCGCACGGGCAAGCGGCTGCCCGCAAAGATTTCCGAGGTTTCCATTCAGTTCCGGAACGTTCCCCATCAGACTTTTCCACCCGCTGCCCTCAGGGACTGGCATCCCAACCGGCTCATCATCGCTATTCAACCGGAGGAGGGGATCTTTTTGCGGTTTCAGAGCAAGTATCCGGGGCCGGCCATGCGGCTGTCACCGGTCATGATGCAGTTCTACTATCGGGAAACCTTTGACGTGTCCCCTCCGGATGCCTATGAAACCCTTCTTCTGGATGTCATGATCGGGGATGCCACACTTTTTATGCGCGCGGATCAGGCGGAGGCCGCCTGGTCGGTGATCACCCCCATACTGGATGCCTGGAACGCGTCAAAACCCACGGATTTTCCCAATTACCAGGCCGGAACCTGGGGGCCGGAGGAAGCGCAAACCCTCATTGCCCAGGATGGATACAACTGGATGTCGCCCACCTACCTGCAGTGCCAGGATGACACCGCCACTTGCAAAGTGAGCATGGAACCGATGTCATGAAAACGATCTACCGGCCATCCTGTTTTGGCACTGGCCAACGAAAGACGAAAGTGGTACAAAATGAGCGTTTTTAGGCGTCCTGAAGCACATCGGATACGAAAATCTCGTTGGACTGTTTCAAGGCTTGGGGGTGCGTTAGCGGGCGACTTATGGAATTGAAACAAACCTGGATGGGAAAAAATGAACGTCTGGCGCAACTGGACGAACGGGTAAAAAAAGAACACCGGGCACGCTTCGGCTCCGAGGCACTCAGCGAGGGTGAGAAGGCGGGCCGGGTCCGCCGTCATTTTGACGCGGTGGCAGGCAAGTACGATTTCATGAACACCTTGCTCAGTTTTGGTGCTCACTACTGGTGGAAACATCGGGCCGTTCGTATGCTGGGTTTGAATCCCGGGGACCGGGTGCTGGATGTGAGTGGGGGAACCGGGGATCTGTCGATCCTTTCCCAGAGGGTCGTTGGGCCTGGGGGCCAAGTGCTTCTCTATGATATCAACTGGGCCATGATCATGGCCGGCCGGCGGAAGAGGATCAACGCGGCGGCCCGTCGGCGCATCCGTTACGTTCAGGGCGACGCTGAAAGAATCGCCTTTGGGGACAACACCTTTGACGCGGTCATGATAAGCTTTGCGGTCCGGAATATCACCCACATGAAACAGGCCTTCCGGGAGATGGTTCGGGTCCTCAAACCCGGCGGCAAGTTCCTTTGCCTCGAATTTTCAAGACCCCGCTGGACCTGGTTCAGGCGGCTTTACGATTTTTACTCTTTTAAAATGATGCCGGTGTTGGGAAGCGCCATCGCCGGAGACAAAATTGCCTACAGCCGTCTGCCGGAAACCATCCGGTGGTTCCTTTTGCCCGACGAACTGTCTGACATTTTCAGGGAGGCGGGGCTCAAAAATGTTCGCTACCGGTTATTGACCAACGGCATCGCCGTGGTCCACCGGGCGGTCAAATAGGGGCGAATTGCCGTGGAGAATGCGGACAACACGGAAATCGCCAAATTCGACCGGCTGGCGAACCATTGGTGGGACTCGTCGGGGGCTTTTGGGGCGCTTCACCGAATCAATCCCCTACGGCTCAGGTATATCGATCAGCGGACGAACCTCCATGGTGCCACGGTCCTGGATGTGGGTTGCGGCGGCGGGATCCTCAGCGAGGCCATGACTGCACGCGGTGCAAGGGTTACCGGTATCGATTTGAGTGTTGAGGCGCTTACGGCAGCCCGGCAGCACGCCCGAATGAAAGGGGTCCGCATCGACTACCGCCATACGGCGGTTGAAACATTGGCTCCCACCCTGTCGGAGCATTACGATGTGGTGACGTGCATGGAGTTGCTGGAGCACGTTCCCGATCCCCAATCCGTCATCCGGGCCTGTTCCCGGCTTGTGAAACCGCAAGGGAATCTCATCTTTGCCACCATCAACCGGAATATTCAATCCTTCATTTTTGCCATCATCGGCGGGGAATACATTCTTCGCTTCCTTCCGGTGGGAACCCATCAATACGGAAAACTTCTTAAACCCCGTGAGTTACGGAGGTGGGGGGAAGAATGCCGTCTCCAATTGCAGGATGTGACGGGGCTGGGGTACAACCTCTTTACCGCCCGGTACTTTTTAACGAGGGACACCCGTGTGAACTATATGGCCCATTTTAAAAAGATTCACTGAGTGTCGGTTCTTTTTAAAAGTAGTAAGCCAAAGCATCGCGTACGTCTTGGTCGATATTTTCAAACAATCGATCCAACTCGGTCCGGATTTTGGGGTGCTCGCTTTCGTGCGCCCCATCCAGTTCCTTTAATTTGGCCGCTGCATCTTCTTTTTTCTTCACAAGGTTTTGCACATGAACCTGTGAGTGGGTATCTTTTTTTTCCTTTGCCTTGGCAATGACTTGTTCAAGATTTTCGTGAAAATCGGTCATTTGTGCTTCGATTCTGGCCCGGTATTTTTCCATGTCTTCCATAATGATCCTCCTCTGATTGGGAATTTATTGATAACTGTCCCCATACCCTGTCGAACCTGCCGTCGCCACATCCCGAGGCGATCCCGGAAATCCGATTTATGGCTCCCCATAAACAGGACTAGCAGGGTTCCTGGATGGTGATTGCGTTGTTTGGACATTGGGAGGCGGCTTTACGGCAAGCGTCCCAGTATTTTGAGGGAATGTAATCCATCATTACGGCGGCGCGTTTGCTGCCCTCCTGAAAACGAAAGACCTGTGGGCAGAGCTTGACGCACATACCCGTTGTGCGACATTTTAATTGATCAACCTGGATTTTCATTGTGAACTCCTTTAAAGAGAGGTGTCCTGAACCTACTTTGACCCGTGAACTTCGTTTTCAAACAGGTCCTTATATTTTCCGTAACCTTCCTTGTCAAGGTCTTCTACGGGGATGAAGCGAAGGGCCGCCGAATTCATGCAATATCGTAATCCAGTGGGTGGGGGGCCGTCGTCAAAAACATGACCCAGATGTGAGTCCCCGTGCTTGCTTCTGACCTCGGTACGGGTTGAGAACCAGCTGTTGTCCTCCTTTTCCACGACATTCTCCGGTTCCAGAGGTTTGGTAAAGCTGGGCCAGCCGGTGCCCGATTTGTATTTGTCAAGGGAACTGAATAACGGTTCTCCCGAAACGATGTCCACATAGATGCCTTCCTTATGATTGTCCCAATAGGCATTGTGAAATGCGGGTTCGGTTCCGTTTTCCTGGGTCACTTCGTATTGGATGGGGGTTAATTCCTTTTTGAGTTTTTCTTGGCTCGGCTTTGTGTATTTCGATGATCCCCCAAGGTTACCGACGGCTTTTTGTTTGCCCCGCCAGAGTGCTTCCAAACGACTGTCCCGACCGCAGTTGAGCCGGTAGAATTTGTACCGGATGGGATTCTTCTCTGCATAATCCTGGTGATAACCTTCAGCGGGATAAAACCTATCGGCCTTGATGATTTTTGTGGCGACCCGCTTTTTCAAGAGCCCGGAGTTTTCTAGGGCCGTTTTGGATTTTTCCGCCAGACGCTTCTGTTCCTCATTTAGGTAGAAAACGGCCGATATGTATTCGTGTCCCCGATCACAAAACTGGCCGCCCGCATCCGTCGGATCGATGTGCAGCCAGAACAGATCCAGAAGTTTTTCGTAGGGCAACACGGACGGATTGTAAGTGATGCGGACCGCTTCGGTATATCCCTTTCGGCCGTAGTCCTCATAAGTGGGATCTTCGCCGGTTCCGCCCATATAACCGGAAATCACATCCTTTACGCCGGGAACCTTTTGGAAATCCGATTCCATACACCAGAAACATCCTCCTGCAAAAATTGCTTGTTCCATTTTGGTTTCCTCCGGAACCTCTTTTGAAGAATCGGTCATATTGCCGCCGTGTGCCTCTTTTAGATTCAGGGAAAAAGGCACGGCAGCAGACAGTATCAGAAAAAAGGCCATCAGCTGCAGGTGTAAATCCATTCTCTTTTTTTCGGGCCTATGTATCATTGGTCTCTCCCTTCAAACAATGCCTGATATTAAATTCAAAAGAGCATATCCGCCCACAATAATTGTTTACGGCCGCATTATCTTACAAAGTATCTCTCATCTCTGCCTTATGGAATGGGGCCGATTGCGTATTTTTTCCGTTAACATATGGTAGGTTGAGTCGCAAACGGGGAGCTTTCATTTGGCACTGCTTTTTAAAAAGACCGAAATGGTGTTCTTACTTCCTGCCGGAACGGAAGATGGAAACAATGAGCCAGATGCCCAGAATGCTGGCGATGGTGTAGCCCAGAAGACCCAGCAGCGCCGTCAGCGAAACGCTCCGGGTCCCCATGATATTCATGGGAAAAATAACGATTTTCTCAGAAACGTCCAGAACATGGGCACCGGCGGTAATGGAGGCGGCGATGACGATGGCGATGACCAGTCGGTTCAATCCTCTTTCAAACCGGCGTCCCACATCTTCGAAACCGCTGTGATGAAATTGCAGGCGCTGTTTCCCCATTGCGGCCTGTTTGAGGATGTCGTAGAGGAGTTTGGGCGTGTGTCTCAAGAATCTTCCGGTGGACCATGCATCTCTTCCCATGGCCCGCAGTATCTTTTTCGAATCGTATCCCCGCTCCAGCATGGCTCTGGCATACGGTCGGATCACTTCCAGAATGCTGGCGTCGCTACCGAGGATTTTTCCCAAGGATTCCGTTTGGATAAAGGTCTTGAGGAGCAGGAGCAGGTTCTGCGGCAGGCGAATATGGTACCTGAAAAGGAGTCGAATGACCTGGTCGTAAATGTCCACCACGGAAATGGTCTGAAGGCTCCGGCCGTAAAACGGCTCGCTCATCTCTTTTAGGTCGTTGCGGAAAACGCTCAGATCCATGTCTTCGTCGATGATGCCCGCATCCAGCAGGGACTCCATGACGAGATTATAATCATGCTCGGCATATCCCAGGAAGAGACGGGCGATCTGGATCATCAGCTCCTCGTCCAGGTGCGCAGTGATGCCGAAATCGACCAGGCCGACACGCCCGTCGGGCATGACGATGGTATTGCCCGGGTGAGGATCCGCATGCACAAACCCGAATTCCATCAGTTGCCGGGACAGGCTGCGCAAACCGATCATGGCGATCTCTTTCGGATCGATACCCATCTCCCGGATGGCGGGTACCTGGTTCATTTTGACGCCGGGAATGAAATCGATCACCAGAACGGATTTGGCGGTCTGTTCCCAGTAAACCTTAGGGATGTAGATTTCTTCAATATGCCGGTAAAAGCGGAAAAATTTTTCAATGCTCCCCGCCTCGATATGCATATCCAGTTCATTATATATTGACCGCTCAAACTCCTCCACCACATTTTTCGCACCCACGACCCGCGCCAGTTCAGACATCTTCTCCAGCTTGTGGGCCATGTAATACATCACCCGGATGTCACGGCGGATCTGCTTTGAGATCCCCGGGCGAACCACCTTGACGGCCACCGGTTCGCCAGTAAGGAGTTGGGCTTTGTAAACCTGGGCAATGGAGGCTGAGGCGATGGGGGTTTCGTCAAATTCTTTGAAAACACTTAAGAGCGGTTGACCCAGCTCTTTTTCAAGGAATGGTTGAATGGATTTGAAGGGCTGCGGTGGAACCTGGTCCTGAAGCTTTGTCAGTTCATCAATGTATTCCGGCGGGAAGATGTCCGCTCGAACACTCATGAGCTGTCCGAGTTTGACAAAACTGGGGCCCAGTTCCGTCAGCATTCGACGCAACCGCCGGGGAGAAGGAAAAACCGCGGAAGGGCGTTTCGTACCGTCTTTTTGAGGCGCCGGCGTCCGTTTAGTCAACGCATCGGCCAGCGTTCCGAAACCGTTTTTCACCAGCACACGCGTAATGCCGACGAAGCGGCTGATCCCATTCATGCCGATGAAATGGTGGTCATGTCTCATGTGATCCGTCTATTTCGGCATCAGCCCACTTTGGGCCATTTTATGGATATCTCTTTCAGTTTCGTGGGATCCGGAATATAGCTTTCAACATAACCGCACTGGGTACACACATAGTTGTCCAGGGCTGCAATGGAAGCCAGACTGACCGGAATGGAATTACTTCCGAAGGGCCCGCTCTTCGGTTTTATGGCGGAGCCGCAATAGACTTCAGTAGAACTGCATTTGGGGCATTTTCCTTGTTTCAATTTTCACTCCTTTCATTCAAAGTGGTATCTCAAAGCACATGAATTCTTGAAAGGTTTTAGCGATTCGGGCAGAAATTAAAATAGAGAAAAGGGTCCATCTTAATTTCATAGGTCACTCTATTGAACACGAATCTGCTTGTCAAGATCAAAGCCCGAGCAAGTGATTGTTCCATACGAAACAGGTGCTAATTGCGTCTCCCTACAAACCCTGGGAAAACCGTGTGAATGCGGATTTTTTTGCACCTGAATACATGATCGACCCCATTTACTCGGGAGGTGAAAGCAAAGTAAAAACGAAAAAGAATGCAGATAGAAGGAAAACCAAAGCCGTGACGTTTCGGGCCAAAAAAGAATAGCTTCGCATTTCTGGAGGATGAAGGTTCATGATGAAAGAATCGGGAATCAATCCGGACCGGCGGATGCTTTTTCCCAAAGTGGCGCTGGCTGCCATGATCGAAACCCTGATGGATGATGAGTACACGGTCATTGCACCGGTATTGCACCGGGATGTCATCAAACTGGCACCGGTCACCGGCAGTGATGAAATTGTCCGTGGGCTGCGGGACCTTCAGGATGGTGGGCGTTACCGCCTTGAAGCGGGTGATGAAACGCTTTTTTTTGAATACGTGGTGGGACCCGACAGTGCGAAACCCTATTTTTTCCCTCCCATCCAGGAATTGTTTTCCGTAGACATTCGAAACGGCGGATTCGGCCTGCGACAGACCCGGACATCGGTCCCGAAGCTCGCCATATTGGGACTCAGACCCTGCGATTTGGCGGCCATCGGCGTTCAGGACCAGGTTTTTGCCGAGAAGGAACCGGCGGGTGCAACGCACTGTGAAGCCGAACGCTATTACCGCCGGGTCCGCTCTGAATCGTTGTTGATCGCCGTTAACTGCACCCGTCCCGGCGGTACCTGTTTCTGCGATTCCATGGGAACCGGTCCAAAAGCGGTGGGCGGCTTTGACGTGGCCATGACCGAGCTTGGTTCGGGGTTTGTCGTGGAAGCGGGTTCGGAGGCCGGTATGTGGCTATTGGAAAAGTTGCCGCTAAGGGACCCCACTTCCGCCGAACTGGAACTGGCGGATTTGAAACTGGAACTGGCCCGCGAACACATGGGGCGCAGCCTTGATACGCTGGATATTGTGGGGCTCCTGGATCAGAACATTGAACACCCCCGATGGGAGCAAGTAGCTTCGCGATGCCTTTCCTGCGGCAATTGCACCATGGTGTGCCCCACCTGTTTCTGCAGTACGCTAACGGATTCAAGCGATCTGTCCGCCGGGAAAGCCACGCGCACGCGCCGCTGGGAATCCTGTTTCACCCACCAGTTTTCCAGCACCACAACCGGCCCCCACCGGCATACCATTCGCGGTCGCTACCGTCACTGGATGCGGCATAAACTGGGAACCTGGTGGAAGCAGTTCGGCACCAGCGGATGTGTCGGCTGCGGTCGGTGCATTACCTGGTGTCCAGTGGGAATCGATCTGACAAAGGAGGCGGCCGCGATCCGCGGCAGTCACCCAAATGCCGTTCAACAGCCGGTTTCCCCCCAAGAAGGCGAGGTGACAAAATGATGGCGCAAAACGAAACCGCTCCGGTGCCGGTCTGCGGGCCGGATACCTGGATGCCCGTACCGGCCCGCATCCTCCATGTCAAAGACGAAAACTTCAACACCTATACCATTCGTCTTAGAATCGAAGATGAAATCGCCCGCAATGGGTACCGGTGGGCGCCCGGGCAATTCAATATGCTCTATGCCCCCGGCGTGGGAGAGGCCGCCATCTCCATCAGTTCGGATCCCGAAACCCCTGACAATCTGGAACACACCATCCGCGTTGTGGGTTCCGTGACCCGGGCCATCAAAAAAATGGGCAAGGGGGGGATTATCGGTCTAAGGGGACCGTTTGGTACCAGCTGGCCGACGGAAGGCATCAAAGGAAAGAATGTGGTAATGGTGGCGGGTGGCATTGGACTAGCGCCCATTCGGCCCATGATTTACTGGCTGCTGCACCATCGGCATCACGCTAGAAGGGTCGTGCTCCTTTATGGCTGCCGTTCGCCCGAGGACCGGATATTCGCTCCGGAACTGGAAGAATGGGAACGAAACAGTGCGCTGGACGTTCTGGTAACGGTGGACAATGCAACGGGCAACTGGACCGGCCCCGTGGGTGTCGTCACGCACCTTTTAGGCCGGATCAGGGTCGATGCCGAGCACACGACGGTCATGGTTTGCGGTCCGAAGATCCTGAACCGCGCCGCCGCCTGGCAGTTCCTGCAACTCCACGTCCGGCCCGAACAGGTGTACGTGTCCCTTGAGCGCAACATGAACTGCGGGTTCGGAGAATGCGGCCACTGTCAGTACGGCTCGAAATTCGTGTGCCGGGACGGGCCTGTTTTTCGCTTTGCCGACATTGCGCACATCTTTGCCAAGGAGGAGATCTGATGCCGCTTGTTGACGCAGAACTACCTGAAAAGCCAAAACTTGCGGTCTACAAATTCTCAAGCTGCGACGGTTGCCAGCTTTCGATCCTGAATCTGGAGGATGAACTACTGGAGTTGGTGGATACCGTTGAAGTGGCCTTTTTTCTCGAAGCGCGCCGGCGGGTCCTGCCGCCGCCCTATGATATCGGCCTGGTGGAAGGGAGCATCTCCACGCCCGAGGAAGAAGAACGCATCCAGCAGGTGCGCCGGGACTGCAAATTTCTGGTGGCCATGGGCGCCTGTGCCACGTCCGGCGGCATTCAGGCCTTGCGCAACTGGGCTGACGTGGAAGCGTACAAACGGATGGTTTATCCGGAGCCGGCCTTTCTGAAAACCCTGGAGACGTCCACGGGGATCGCATCCCATGTGTTCGTGGATTTTGAGCTGCGGGGCTGCCCCATCAATAAGGATCAGGTTATGGAGCTGATAACGGCGCTGCTGATCGGGCGAAAACCGAATATTCCCACCCACAGCGTGTGCGTGGAGTGCAAACGCCGGGGATATCCCTGCGTATTGGTTTCAAAGGGAGAACCCTGTCTGGGCCCAATTACGCAAACGGGATGCGGCGCTCTGTGCCCGCGTCTCAGCCGGCCCTGCTACGGATGTTTCGGCCCCATGGAGCAACCCAATATCTTTTCCCTCGCAAGCCGGTTTGAGGCTTTAGGTTTTGCGCCGAGGGATATCAAGCGGCTGCTGCGCACCTTTAACGGATATCTGGAACCCTTTAAACAGGCAAGTGATGATTATGAACAAAGAGAAGACGCCGAAGGAGAATAAAACCCGCACCATCCGGGTGGGGCCCCTTGCACGGGTGGAGGGAGAAGGGGCTCTCCACCTGGTAATGACGGGACGTGCGGTCAAAGAAGTACGCCTTGAGATTTTCGAACCGCCGCGTTTTTATGAAGCGTTTCTTCGGGGTCGGGATTTCATGGAAGTGCCGGACATCACGGCGCGCATTTGCGGCATATGCCCCGTCGCCTACCAGACCGCGTCCTGTTACGCCCTGGAAAAAGCCATGGGTGTTTTCGATCAAATGGATCCAGCCATACAGAAGCTCCGCGACCTGATTTATTGCGGCGAATGGATCGAAAGCCATGTGCTGCACATGTTCATGCTGCATCTGCCCGATTTCCTGGGGTATGAAAGCGCCGTCAGCATGGCGCGGGACCACGGCGATATCGTCAGGCGGGCGCTCAGAATCAAGAAGGCGGGAAACGCCATCGTAGAACTTCTGGGGGGCCGGTCGGTCCATCCGGTGGGCATGTGTGTGGGCGGATTTTATAGTTGCCCGGAACCGGAGGATGCCGCAAAGCTGCTCCCGGAAATAAAGGCCTGTTTGGCCGACATGGCGGAGCTTTCGCTTTTTCTGGCACAAGGGGTAAACTACCCCGATTTTAAACAGGACTATGAGTTTGTGGCCCTCTGCCCCGAAGACGAATATCCCATGAACCTGGGCCGCATCAAATCAAACAAGGGCCTTGATGTGGATCAGCTGGCCTTCGGCGAAGCCGTTGAAGAGCGCCATGAGGAGTACAGCACGGCGCTTTTTTCAGCCATAAAGGGCCGTGGCGCCTATCTGGTGGGTCCTCTGGCCCGTCTCAACCTCAACCACGAAAAACTTCATCCGGTTGCAACCGACCTGCTTAAAAAAGTGTGTGCGGGCCTTGGCGAGGATCTTCCCTGGAACAGCAGCTTTTTGAGCCTCCCCGCCCGGGCCGTTGAAACCGTGCATGCCCTGGCCCTGGCGGCCGATATTCTGCAGTCCTATGGGATGCCTTCCCGCTGCCGGATTCCCATAACGCCTCAGGCCGGATATGGCGGTCACGGCACCGAGGCGCCCCGGGGCATCTGTTGGCATGATTACCGGACGGAAAAAGACGGGACCATTTCATTTGCGCGGATCATGCCTCCCACCGCCCAGAACCAGATGTGTTTGGAGAGGGACCTTTATGAAGTGGCCAAGGAAGTGGTGGACTTAAATGACGAAGCGGCCGGCGTGCGATGCGAGCAACTTATCCGAAACTATGATCCCTGCATCAGCTGTTCGGTTCACTTTTTAAAGTTTGAACGTACATATGGGGGAGATCCGGGCAATTTGCCACGACGGAAGGTGCGACCATGAAATATCCGATTCTGATCGCCACCTGCGGCAATCCGGATGCCGGAGATGACGGTTTCGGGCATGCCGTGGCCGAACGCCTTCGTGCCGATCCATTGCCCGGTGTAACGGTCAGGGAACTGGGAATCCGGCCGGCGGATCTTCTGGAAGACGCGGGAGGATATGGCGCCCTTATCATTGTGGATGCGGTCTCTTGCCCCGGTGAAGACCCGGGCACCCTTATGGATATGAACTGGTTTGATCCGGCACGTCCTGTTTTAGCAAACGAGGCGGCGCTGAGCAGCCACGGCATGTCCTTGGGCTTTCAACTTGACCTGCTGCAATCCCTGGGGATGCTGCCCTCCGTTGTCCGGGTGGTGGGGTCCCATATCGCCCGGGTTGAAATGGGACACACCATGACGGAAGTTGTGCAAAGGAGCGTTTCCACCGTGGCGGGGGTCATCAGGGAATACGCCCGTGTGAATGAGGATGAAGGATGCTGAGTCCAAAGTGATGGGCACTTGTCTTCAAACAGGGCAGATTACCTGCCATGGTGCAAATGGCCGCAAGATCGATTGCGTGGGAAGCGGACAGGATGGGGAGTTAAGGACCGGCATGTCCTGGCCGGCGGAACGTTTTGCAGTGCTTGACCATGCGGTTAAGGATCGGCTGACGGAACTCGTCTGGACGAAAGACGCCAATATGGCCCAATTCCCTTTGTCATGGCAGGAATCCCTCGATTTCATCGCAACCATGAACCGTGATAATGTATTTGGTTTTTCCGACTGGCGGCTTTCCAACCGCCGTGAACTGAGAAGCCTGATGAGTCACCAAACGAGGAAGCCTGCTCTCCCGGAAGGGCATCCCTTTATGAACCTGTTCAGCGGATGGTACTGGACGTCAACCACCGCAGCCATCAACACCGCCTATGCGTGGTATGTCCACATGGAGGGTGCTCGCATGTTTTATGGTCACAAGGAACAGTTTTTTCTGTTGTGGCCCGTTCGGGGAAAGGGGAACACAATTCTCCCTGCTACCGGCCAAACACTGTGTCATGATGCAAAAGGAAAATACATCTCCTGTGCGGGATCGGGACAAGACGGAGAATACCGGTCGGGAATGCCCTGGCCCGAGCCCCGGTTTCTGAAGGCAGAAGCCGGATTTGTCGACCGGCTCACGAACCTCTGCTGGTACGCATCAGCCGACTTGACGGGGAGACCCGCCACCTGGGAGGAAGCGTTGGGCGCGGTGACGGACGTCAACCGGCGGCAGGGCGGCACCGCTTCATGGCGGCTGCCCAACATTAATGAGCTGGAATCACTCGTGGATTGCAGTGCGCACAGCCCGGCCCTCCCCCATGGGTACCCCTTCAGGGATGTCAGGGAAGGGTACTGGTCTTCGACGACGAGCATGTTCGAACCTGATTGGGCATGGGCCCTGTATCTTACCAAAGGTGCGGTGGGCGTCGGACAGAAAAAGGGTCAACATTTTTTCGTTTGGGCCGTATGCGATCCTCCTTCAAGAAAATGACGAAATGTTTGGATAGCATCCATGACTGATCCGAGTAAGAAATCAGAATTTATTGTCCTGGCCGGTGACATCGGCGGCACCCATACCCGTTTGGGTCTTTTTACGGCGGGAAAGAAAAGGCCCCGCCTCAAAGCTGAAGAGACCTTTTTAAGTGAAACGGCAAAGGGTCTTGAGGAGATCATTGCGCGTTTTTTGGGAAAACATGAAACCGATATCGCGGGCGCGTGCTTCGGCATTGCCGGGCCGGTGGAAAAGGATCGGACAAAAACCACGAATCTTCCCTGGGAGGTGGTTGGCGGCAACATCAGGAAACACTTCGGGTTCGCCCATGTCCATCTCATAAATGATGTGGCAGCAACCATCCGGACCGTGCCGCTTCTAACCCATAAAGAACTTTTTATGCTCAACAGGGGAAAACGTGTCAAGGATGGCGTGATCGGTCTGGTGGCCCCGGGAACCGGGCTGGGTCAGGCCCTCATGGTGTGGGTGGATGGCCGCGGGGTGGCGATGGCCACCGAGGGGGGGCACGCGGACTTTGCCCCAGGAAACGAGAGGGAATGGGACCTCTGGCGGTACCTTCATGAACGCTACGGACACGTGAGCGTCGAGCGGGTTGTGTCCGGACCGGGTTTATACCATATCTATGGCTGGCTCAAAGAAACCACCGGGTATGAGGAACCTTCGTGGTTATCAGAGCAATTGAAAGAATCGGATCCGCCCAAGGTTGTCGCCAAAGCGGCGCTGGATGAAATAGATCCTTTGTGTTCAGATGCTCTGACGCTCTTTGTGTCTCTTCTGGGCGGTGTTTGCGGTAACCTGGCCCTGACGGGCCTGACGCTGGGAGGACTTTATCTGGGGGGCGGTATCCCACCCAAAATTCTGTCTGCGCTAAAAAAGGATGTTTTCATGAACGCCTTTACCGACAAGGGACGTTTCCGGGACCTAGTTGCCAGGATTCCCGTTCATGTGATTTTAAACGACAAGGCGGCGCTTCTGGGGGCTGCGGATTGTGCGGTTTCGAATTCATAAAGCCCAGGGAAGCTCTCTTTGAGGGATGGAAATTCTTCTTTTCTCCGGAATACATAACATTTGGTTTGAAAGTACAGGATTGCGCCTATTCCCATCTTTGGAGCCATCGGTGTAATAGAAAGATACGAGGTGATTTTTTAGACGTAAGTTCCCCGATGGCAGCCGTTGTGGCGCAAAGGGGTATTAAGGATGAAAAAAAAGCTTATAGACAGAAAGGAGATCCAACGATGAAAGCAGGCATTATTTTCGCGGGAACCGGCCCCATTTTGATTCTGACCAGTTACGAGGCGTTTGATAGTCCCAAACTGATAGAGAAATTGAAGGCAAAAGGAATCCAGAAGTTTATTGCCACGGAAGTCCCAATTGGAACGGTAAAAAAACGGTATGAGCACCACTTCAATGTGATCATGGGAGATCTCCAGCAAACAGATGATTTGAGGGTCCTGGATTACAATGGACACAATGTTTTGTACAATTTCACCTTTGCCGAAATGAGCAAGCCCATTTTTCACGAAGCGCCTGAAACGAAGTAGAATTCGTAATGTCGGCAGTGATTCTCATTTTGAAGGCTGATTTGCTGCAAACGTCACATTTTAAAATGAGAATTGCTGCAGGGACTTCATGGACCCGGGAAGGAATTTCCTTGGTCTGATGCCGATTTCTCCTACCGCCTCATGAGCCTTTCAATGGTCAGTCCCAGGGCCGTCACCGAGAAAATAGCGACCATATAAGTGGCCATAAGGATCGTTCCACACTTCCACCTGATAATTGTCCACGCGCTTGAGCATTTGATATGCTAGATATCCGGCGCACAGTCCCAACAGGATGCCCCCCATTGCCTCTTCCACGAACAGAAATGCTGCTTGGGCAAAGCCCGCATCCCGGTTGCCGATCGCCAGTTTCAGAAGGACAATGAAGATGGCCACGACGACGCCGTCGTTAAAAAACGCCTCGCCGGCCATCTGAGGCTCAAGGGCCTTGGGCGCTTTTATGGTTTTCAATATAAGCATCAGGCCGATGGTTCTGGGAAGATGAAAAAAACGATAATTCAGGTACCCGAAAAGCGCTGAAAAGGTAATCAGGATGGAAAAAGTGTCAAATAGATCCATGGGAATAAAATCATCTCCCGGGGTTGGGGGATCCCGGACATGATCCGCTCATCTCGCCTCTTTCATGTCCTTAAAAGCGACGATGGCTGCAATCAGGGAAAGATGGGTCAGAGCCTGGGGAAAATTGCCGAGCATTTCTCTCGTTTCCGGGTCATACTCTTCGGAAAAGAGTAGGAGATCATTTCCCGTGGCAAGGGCCCGTTTAAAAACCTTGTGGGCTTCTTCAGAACGACCCTGTCTCGCCAGACATTCAGCCAGCCAGAAAGATGCCGCCAGAAAAACGCCTTCCCTTCCCGTCAATCCGTCGTCCGTGGGAGCGTAACGCCTCAGCAGGCCGGCTTCTTCCAGATCCTTCCACACGGCGTTGGTGGTTCGGATCATCCGCTCGTCCTTGTGGTTCACAAATCCCATGATGGGCAGCAACAGGAGGGAAGCGTCCATTTCCGGACGGTCAAAAGCCTGTATGAAAACCCCCCGATCCGGGTCGTAGCCGTTTTTTTCAACAGCTTCCTGGATGTCCCACCGCGTCTTTTTCCATCGATCCACAGGCGCCTTCCGATCTAGCGCCTGGGCCAGCTTGATGCCGCAATCCATGGCGACCCAGCACATGGCCTTTGAATGGACGAAATGACGCGGCTCCCCCCGCATTTCCCAGATACCCTGGTCGGGATGCCGCCACTTTTCGGCGGCGGCATTGACCAGTTCCACCAGAAACTCCCAGTAATCGTCATCTGGAGTATTGCCGCGTTCGGACCATCTTCTTGAGAGTTCAAGGAGTTCGCCGTATACGTCAAGCTGTATTTGATTCTCCGCCGCATTACCGACCCGCACGGGACCGGCGCCGCGATATCCTTCCAACTCCTTGATTTCCGTTTCTTTGAGGCGCCTCTCCCCACCCACCCCGAACAGTATCTGGATTTCTTTTGCGCTGCCTGCGGCCGTTCGCTCCACAAAACGCCTGAAACCGTCGGCTTCACCCGCATACCCCAGGTTTGCCAAGGCTTGGACCGTGAAGGTGGAATCCCGGATCCAAGTGAACCGGTAATCCCAGTTTCGCTCTCCCCCCGACGCTTCGGGAAGGGAGGTGGTGGCCGCCGCCGCGATGGCGCCCGTGGGAGCGTTGGACAGTCCTTTGAGAACAATGGCGGAACGCCGTGCATATTCTGGGTAGGGCGTTTCGATATTGCTTTTTGACGTCCAGGTGCGCCACCAGGCCAGGGTTTCATCCAGCCGATGATCCATTTCTTCGATTTCGGGGGGTGAAACGGCGTTTTCGTCAAGGTCTTCCGGTTTGCGGTAAAGGATGGACAGGTGCCGCCGATCCCCCGCTTCCACCGTACACGACCCCATAAGCCGGTGACGGTGTTTCATCTCCAACCTGAAATCAAAGCTGATGAAAAGGCCGTAGGGACCTCCGATCAAGGTGTAGGAATGGTCTTCTTTTTGTCTGATCCACGGTCTGATAGCGCCGTAATCAAAACGTGGATCGATATCAACTTCGAATTTGGTTTCTCCCTTGATACCCTCCAGGATTCTCAGGATTTGTTGATGGGGGTGGTGCTCTCCGCCTTTGCGCATGGTGAAGAAATCCAGAAGGCGTGCTTCCCCCTTTGTGTGACGAAAAGTGGTTTCAAGGATCAGCGTATCCTCCAGATAGACGCGGGAGACTTCGCAAGGAGAGGTGGGCGATATTAGACAGTATCCCCCGTTTTTCCAGCCCAGGATGCGGCCGAAACAACTTCCGGAATCGATTCTCGGCATGCAGCACCAATCGATGGAGCCCGATCTAGATATAAGGGCTGCGGAATGGCAATCGGCGATATAGGCATAGTCCGATATGGGCGGATACTGGTTTTTTTTGTTCATATGGTACGTGGCTCCTTTTCGGGGCACATCCCTTTGCTCCGGGACGCTTCCTCTGTTTTTGCACAGCGGGCGCAAAGCTTTGTAAATGAAAGTGCCTTCAGCCTTTTCAAGAAAATATCTCGGCCGCATGATTCGCAACTTTCATATTCATCCAAATTTTTTGGTTTTTCGGCGTGTGCCCAGCCTGAAGACGACTTCGATCAAAAAGGCCAGCCCGATCATCACAAAAGGGATATATAAATGATGGGGGGATCGGAGCGCCGTCTGCCAGAGCAGGCTCGCCAGTGCACAGACACAGAGCACGACCCCCGAAAGAGAAATCCATCGTTTACTACCGGTTTCACCGGCCAGTTTTGCATTGGCGGCGTTTACGGCGCCGAAAATCAGCAAAAAGCCGACGCTGCCCAGCATGGACATACTGGAAAGATTGACCAGGTTTGCGATAAAAAGTGTTGTGCTCGAAGTGATCAACAGTCCTTCGATGGGTCTGTTCCATATTTTTTTTTCGAGAAACACCGGAAGTTCTCCGTCTTTGGCGATGACATAGCTCAGGCGTGCCGCGCCGTAAACCGTTGCGTTGATGGCTGAAGCCGTCGATAGCATGGCGGCTATGGCGATCAACCAAAACCCGGTCCGCCCCAGAAAGGGGCGCGCGGCCTCGGCCAATGCATAGTCCTTGGCAGCCACGATTTTTCCGACCGGCAGGGTTCCCACCGTGACGATGGCGATCAGAATGTAGAGCACGATGACAAAGACCACAGACGAATAAAAGGCGCGCGGCAGTGTATTGGAGGGCTTTCGAACATCTTGCGCGCTGTTGGCGATTAACTCAAATCCTTCATAGGCCACAAAAATGATCATTCCGCCCGCCATCAAATGCAAAGGCGGTGCCCATGCAGGCGGCATCAAACGGGCACTGTTGATGCCCCAGATGCCCGCTCCGATAAAAACAAGCAGGATAATGAGCTTGATGAGCACAATCCAGTCTTCCGCTTCGCCGATCAGTTTGGCGCTCAGCAGGTTCAGGGCGGTGATTCCGATGATGCTGCCGCTGATCAACACGTGTTTCCAGAAAAGTCTTGATTCCGGTGAAAACAATGAAGCCCCATAGCTGCCGAAAGCATAGGCGTAAAGGCTGAGCATGATGATATAGCTGATCCAGAGCAAAATATTCGCGCTACCGGAAAAGAGACCCGAGCCAAATGCCCGATCCAGAAATGCCACGGTCCCTCCTTGGCTGGGATAGGCAACCGAAAGCCTGGCATAGGAGTAGGCGGTGACGAGCGCGACGATACCCGCAATGGAAAAGGCGACAGGGGCGCCACCGTGTGTCAATTCCACCGATAGTCCCAGAACGGCAAAAATCCCCCCGCCCACCATGCCGCCGATACCGATGGCGGTGGCTTCCCAATATCCGATTTTTTCATTTTCAGATTTATCCAAAACGTTTCTTACTCTAAAATATCTTCCGCCACTGCGATTTGTTCAGGACCTCCGCATGGACTCTCGGTAGTGCGTTGGGATAATTCTTCCGAAGAAATTCAACCAGTTTTTCCCGGACGATGCAGCGCAACTCAAAGGACCGGGAAGAGTCGACGGCGCCCATGAGCGCACGGCGTTCCACCGTATGATCTGTTGCATTGGTTACCTGCAGTGCCCACACATTTCCGTCCCATCTGTCGGTGCTGTGAAGGATGCTCTGAAGTTCTTCTCTTACCGCTTGGACGGTAACGTTATAATCCACGTAGAGAAAAACCGTTCCCAAAAGATTGGAAGAACTCCTTGTCCAGTTTTCAAACGGTTTTTCGAGAAATAGATGACGGCCGGCCATTCTTCTAAAAAAAATCGGTCACCAGGGTGTATTGCATCGATTTTTGTTGCCGTAAAAAGGTGATTTCCGGTTGATGGAAATGGCGCATCCTTATAGAAGATGTTCGGCCAAAAGGGGCATAATCTTGTCCCACACGGCCAGATCTGCAACAAGAATGCTGTCTTCTCCTTTAAAGGCATATGGTTTGCACTGTTCGAGAATCTCCGGATTTTCGTTTGTGATGATTTCCAAGACGGTTTCCGAGTCATTGTGTCCGCTCAGCGCCTCGATGGCGTCGGCAACTGAAATCCGACCGTCGGGCGTGAATCTCACGGTATTATCGTTTATTTCAAGGTTGAATAGTCCGTCCATGAAAAAGCTCCTTTGAGTAAAAAGTTTCAGTTAACGGTTCATCAAATAAATTCCAAGGATATTTCATTCAGTCAGAGGCGTGAGAATGAAGCCGTTGATTGACGGTTTTAAGAAAATTCTGATGATGTCTGGCCCGATGCTCCGTGAGTCGGTAAACGCCCAGTTTTATGAAGTCCTGGATCACCATCCATACCAGGTTATAGGCCCACACCATACCGATCACCTTCCAACTGAGAGCGGGGACGAGCCATCCGAATCCCGTCATCAGGACAGCGAAAACCTGGGTCCCCACGATTGCCCAGAAAAGCTGCCAGGAAGGATATGGGGGCTGCCAGAAGGATTTTTTGCTGCGCGTGAGAAAAAGCATCAAATGGCCTCCCGCCACCAGTTGAAGGAAAATCAGCGTCTGGAGATGGGGTGTATCCAAATGCAAAACGTCTTTTCCGATGAGAAGCAGCCCGAAGCTTTGAAGCAATGCCAGAAGACCTAAGGTGCTCGAAACTGAAAAAACCCGCTGCATTTCCCATCTTACCGGTTTGGGGCTAAGCCAGGTGTTGTCGTAGGCCAGGGCCATGATGGGGATGTCGTCCAAAAGCGCCAGCATGATAATCATTACGGCGGTGAGGGGATAATAGTTGAAAAGAATCATGGCCAGCACCACAAAAAACATGATGTCGATGGTCATGGCGATGCGGTAGATGGTATAGCTCATCATTCGCTCAAAAATTCGCCGTGCTTCCTCCACCGCTTGAATGATCACCGAGAGGCCGGGCGCTGTCAGAACCAGGGATGCAGCCGACTGAGCGGCGTTGGTGGCTCCCGAAACCGCCACTCCCGCTTCCGCCTGTTTCAGCGCAGGGGCATCATTTACGCCATCCCCGGTCATGGCCACGAGATGGTTGCGTTCCTGCAACGCCTTGACGATGCTGTACTTATGTTCAGGAAAGACCCGGGCGAAGCCATCGGCAGCCTCTATCTTGAGAGCGGCGTCGTGGGTCAGATGCATGCTTTCTCCTTCACCTCCGAAAAGCTTGTCCGCCGGCTGGATATGGGTCCCCATACCCAGCTGCCGGGCGATTTCCCGACCGATGGCCACATCGTCCCCGGTCAACATTTTCAATTGGATGCCGTGCGCTTTGGCCTGGGTGATGGTTTCGGCGGAGTCTTCCCTGGGAGGATCAAACAGGGGAAGGATGCCCAAGAGTTCCCATTGGTCGCTCTCTTTCATACGGGCCACCCCGAGGGTTCGGTATCCTTTGGCCGCGAAATCGTCAATGGCTTTGGAGACTGTATTTCGCGATGCCTCTTCCAGGCGGCACAAGTCGAGAATGACCTGC
>JAJDOH010000222.1 GCA_022340265.1 Deltaproteobacteria bacterium
GATCGCAATGGATGCCTTTACGAGCATCCCGGTATCAATTCACCGCTTATGAAAAAAGACCGCAACAGACTGAAAACAATTAATTTAATTGGGTCATAATCACTCAGGTAATCAAGAGGTGCAATATGGTAACTAGCTCACGACAATGATTTACACACATACCATCCGGAGCCAAACCATCAAAGAGGCCAAAAGCCCCCTTGACCTTTAATTTCTTAAGTGCACTTAAGGAAAACGATGGTCTGATGGAACTTTGAGATAAAATTCAAATTCCCAACTATTTTGAGACCTCGAAACCTTGTGATTAGCCTTATGCCCACAGTCACGCCAACAAAAGAATTGAAGCCGCTATTCGTGTGCTTTCTATATCTTGTATCCATCGCCTATCGCATTATTTCGTCAAATTTTAGCTAAATTAACACAAGGAATTTTCCGATGCAAACATAAATCCAAGCATTTCAGAGAACAACCGATCACCTAAACTGATCAACATTGCGGGAGGGGGGGAGAGTCCAGTTTTGACGCTGATGTTCACCACCATGACTACATATAGCAGCTGCTATCAATCTCAACCCAGGCTAAGCCAGTGATTTCATTATTCGGGTCACTGAAAGGCTGGCCAGAAGAAAAGCAAAATTCAAGAGGGATAGACTTGTGAATATTTTTGGTATATCAGGTGGGTACTGGGTTGTGTAACGAGTCCCGAATCTGGATGCAAGCAAAAACAATTCTGCAGCATACGTTTTTCCGGTCTTGGAGCTGAAGAGTGGTGATTTTATTCTTGTGTTTGAAATCTGAAAACGCGGCCGAAAATTATCTCCGTTAACATTTATCAAAAATCCTTGATTTCATCTTCTCATAGGCCATTTCCATCAACGGTTCCAGATTCATGATATCCGCATTGTTATAACTGATGAGGGTTTCCAGCGCTTTTTCATCCCCCCACTGATATTGCTGCCAGAGCCTGACCGCTTCAAATCCGTCAACCCCTTCTATTTCATCGCTCCGGATGATGCCCGTATCTTTCTCGATTTTCTTGAGACCACCGCCCAGGCCCATTTTTTTCAGAACAAATCGAAGATCGATGTGTCCTTTCGGTAGCGAAATCCCGGGGAAAGAGCGCCTGATGAAGGGAAGGTCGAAGCAGGCGCCGTTAAAGGTGATGACGAGATCATAGTCGGCAATGGCCGTCTCAAATGCCTCGAGATTCTTTCCATTTACAAATGTCCGAACAAGGGAGCCGTCAAAAAGCCCGATGACGGTGATATCGCTGGTCCATTGATCATAACCGCTGGTTTCGATGTCCAGATAAACGGCCCGGTGTCTGAATGCATCAAAAAGACGCCACATTTCCGCAGGCGGCAACCTCTCATTGAAATAACCGATATCGTTTCGGTGCGCCAGGGAAGCTTCCAATTCCCTGGCGATTATTCGGTCCTTTGCCGGAGAAAAAACAGGTTTTCGACGATCCAAAAAGTCTCGCCACCTGTGGATCCCCCGGCGCCAGAGGGTCTGTTCCTTTTTCGGACCGATTCCGGGTATGTGGATGAAGGTATGCTCAAGCATGGGACATCAGCATTTAAACATGCCGTTCTCATACACCACAACCTTGTCCCCGGATTTTAGATGGGCGGTGACCGTCTTGGGTTCGGTATTCACCAGGTCCCAGTGAAGAGCGGAGTCGTTGAACCCCAGTTCCTTTTTCTTAACTTCCGTAAGTGTCGATGGATCCCCGTCAAAAGTGTCCGAGTAGGAGGCACCCACGGCCAAATGACAGTTGCCGTTGTCCCCTCCAAAATTTTCGTCGTAAAGGGTGCTTGCCATGAAACAATCAATTTTGGAGAAACGTTTATCCGTCAGGGAAAACTCACCTACGCGGCTGGCCCCTTCGTCCATGTCCAATTGCTTTTTGCTAAAGGATTCCCCTTTTTCCGCCTTGATTTCCGTAACGATTCCGTTGTCGAAGGTCAGGTTCACCCCCTCCACATAGTTCCCGCTTCTAAAGGAAGGCTGGTTTGCAAAATACGTCCCCTCGGTGCCGCGCCAGTCGGGGGAAATAAAGAGCTCAAAGCTGGGGATGTTATGCCCGGAGATGCCGATCCATTTTCGTTGGTCCCCCGGCGTAATTTTGAGATCGATGTGGTCGGATGCCACATGATAATATTGAACATCCATGCTGTTCATCCAGCCCTTGATTTCCATGGCATCGTTAAACACCTTTTCCCAGGCCTTGACCGGTTCCGGCTGGTCCAGGTAGCAGGCCTTGATGATCTGCTCGGTATACTGTTCGAGGGTCAGTTTTGCCTGCTTGGCCAATTCATCGGTCGGAAAGGAACAGAGGGTCCATCCCAGTTTTCCCTGCTCTTCCCGTTTTCGCATGATGTCCCTCAGGGGCTTCATGGCCACGGCCACTTGGCCGATGCGCTGAGGATCGATATCCGCCAGATGTGTTAAAGAGGTGGGGGCATGAAGAAAGATCCTGCCGTTGAGATGTCGAAACAGTTCTTCATCCCACGATCCTCTGAACACCAGTTGTTCTTCGTTTGATTTTTCATAAAAATCGTGCTCCATGACCGTTGTTTTACCGAAACGCATCACCGGATGAACCCCCATATCCAGGAGTTTTCCGTGAAGAAACTCAGCCAGTTCAACCGCCGGCAGATCAACCTGAACCATGACCACGTCCCCCTTTTTAAAGGGTTCAATTCTGGCTTTTTTGAGCCCCCACAAGAGAACGTCTGCGTACATTTCCATCTGTTTTTTTGTTAACATATTTTATTCTCCTAAACTTGATATTATTCTAACATGCTTTCTCTGATCTGGTTTCTGGGGAGTTGAGAACGAAGGGTGCCATGAATATAGAACCCGAGACCCAGGATCACGTTATCTTCCAGTGACAAAACTACATACCCCTTCTCCAGCGCCAGATCAACGGGAATTTCCCCTATCCTTATCAGCGTTTTTAACTGTAGCAAGTCCATATGAAAGATGCCTTTGGTAGCATGACGACCGAAAGCCTGAATGAAACGTGTGGTGGGTTTTATGAAATGCCCCACTTTTCGAAAGGCCCTGAGACCCACTTTGGAAACCTTGAGACGCGTGCCGTCTTTCACCTGCTCGGATTTCCCCAGAATAAACCAGCCTTTCTTTCCTTCAAAAAGATAGTATCCGTCAAGGACTTCTGAGGGGATTCCGAAGCGTTCCAGTAGATAGGTTAAAATCGTTTGCCTGCTCTCATTTCCGGCCAATTCTGGCCATGAAGAATCCCACTGAATCGATTCGGTGTGGGTAAAACCGGGATGTTCCCGTGAGACGTTTGTCGTATCTTTCATGATTCCATTCCGATAATCCCGGTTCAAAAGCGACTCCCAAATGAATGGGGAGAAGCTCGGCATCTCGTTCGTTTAGGAGGAAATTGACCACCGATTCATTTTCAGCCGGGTTGTAGGTGCAGGTCGCATAGAGTATTTTGCCATTGTCTTTAAGAAGATCAAAACCACGTAGGAGTATTTTTTTTTGAATATCGGGGAGCTGAGCTTTCCCCTTGTCTTCCCGGTATGGTTTTCCTTTCGGTGCTATTCTGAATTTGCCTTCACAAGAACAGGGAACATCCGCCAAAACATAATCAAACTGGTGGCGTAATGGGAATTCCTGGGCCTGATATCCGGTTACCACGGAATTCTGAACCCCCAGTCTCGAAAGGGTATGCCCCAGAGATACATGGCGAGTGGCATAAAGATCGTTGCACACTATGAACCCGGTATTTTCCATCAGGTCCGCCAAGTGAGCACTTTTACCCCCGGGCGCCGCACACATGTCCAGGATAAGAGCATCTTTCCGGGGTCGCAGAGCCATGGCCGCTAGGGCTGAGGTCAAGGCCTGGGGGTGAATGTATCCCAGAAAATATTCCAGCAGATTTCCGGGATAGGGAAGATCCAGGGCAATATAAAAGGTGTCATATTCCTGTGATACCTGAGTCAGTAGAATCCCTTTTTCTCTGAGACGCGACACCACCTTTGAAGGTGCTGCCAGCAGGCGATTTATTCTCAGGTGAACGGGAAAAGGCTTTTCGAGGCTTTCCTGAAAAAGAGAAAAATCGGGAATAATGTCTTTATAAATTTCAAAAGCAGTGTTCAAAAGGTCCTCAATCTTCGTATTGCCGGTAGCCCATGAAGGTTTCGGCAATCTTAGATTTTCCAGTTTTTGTTGTCAATTCCCATTTGGGAGGCGTAATGGTGAGAAGAATTTGAAGCCTTGTTGAAAATTTTATGGAAATGTTGTAAGAAATCATCGAACTTCGATCATGATGTTTAGAAGCCTGGAATGTAAGGATAACCAATAATATGGCTATGCATGTTTGTCCCTGGTGGCTGGCGTATACCTTTGATCATCGGCTGAGGCGCCTGGTTCACAATCCACAACAGCTTTTCGGAAAATATGTTGGATCGGGTATGACGGTTGTGGACCTGGGATGCGGCCTGGGGTTTAATAGTATCGGTATGGCAAAGCTGGTGGGATACGAAGGACATGTGGTGGCACTGGATATCCAGCAAAAATTGCTGAATGGGATGATGAGACGGGCCAAAAAAGTGGGCCTTGAAAAGAGGATCGAACCCCACTTGGCAAAGGAAAACGATTTGCGCCTGCAGGTCAACGCCCAGTTTATACTCGCCTTTTTCATGGTTCACGAGGTACCCGATCCGGATCGGTTGTTGGCCCAGGTGGCGGAAAATCTTTCAGAAAACGGTCGTTTCATGATGGTTGAGCCACCCCTTCATGTTTCAGCGAAGAATTTCCAACATAGCATTGCCCAGGCCGAAACATCGGGTCTGGTCCTCAAAGACCAATATAAGATACCTTTTGGAATGACTGCCGTATTTTCTAAGGCCGTAACTCCGAAATAAACTTCCCGACGGCCGCAACACCTGCCTTTTCCATGATTCTGAGTGTTTGCGTACCGATAACGGCAATGTCCGCTTTTCCGCTCAGATAATCCACATCACTTTTGCAACTGACGCCGAAACCCACTGCCAGCGGGAGTTTGGAGGCGATGCGACATCTTTTGAGGTAGTCGTCCAGGCCTTCGCTGAAAGCCGTTTGAGCCCCCGTGACCCCCTTTCTGGCGACACAGTAAATGAAACCTTCTCCAAATCCGTTCAGGTACTGCATCCGTTCAAAAGAGGTAGTAGGAGAATAAATGAGGATCGGACACAGTGCATGGGCTTTCATGGCATCTAAGTACTTGTTTCCTTCTTCGGGAGGCAGATCGGGTACGATGGCCCCTTTAAGCCCCGATTCCCCCATGCGGCTTACGAAGTGCTCCACCCCGTATTTGAACAAAATATTGTAGTAAGTCATGATGAGGAAAGGAATGTGAAACCGGCTTGCGGCCTCGGCCGCAAATTCAAGGCATCTTTCCACGGTGGCACCTTTGTGGAGGGCCTTCTGATTGGCACGCAGAATCACGGGTCCATCGGCAATGGGTTCTGAAAAAGGGATTTGCAGTTCCATCAGATCGACGCCCGCTGTCACCATTTCCCTTACCAGATCCATGGAGGCTTCAAAGGAAGGATATCCCACCACGATATGGGTCATGAGCAGCATCGGCTTTTCTTCTAGTCTTTGTTTCAGATACCTTTCAAGCATGGTAGGCCTCCGCTTTTTGCCGGATGAATGTTTTCCAATGGGGGTCGTCAAAGGCGTCGGCAACGGTGAAAATATCTTTATCCCCGCGCCCGGACTGATTAATCAAAATGATGTCATCCCCTGAAAGGGCAGGGGCCTCCTTGAACGCCTGGGCAAAGGCGTGGGCCGATTCCAGGGCCGGAATAAGCCCTTCGGTTTTCATGGTGAGCCTCAAAGCGTTAACGACTTCCTTATCGGTCGCCCCTTCAAAGCGAACCCGGTCACTGTCGCCGAGCGATGCCAGAATGGGGGAAACTCCGATATAGTCCAGGCCGGCGGCCACACTATGGGTTTCATTCATCTGACCGTCTTCATTTTGAAGAAAATAGGTTTTGTACCCTTGGGCCACCCCAGGGCTGCCGTCTCCGGACGCGATTCGCGATGCATGTTTTCCGGAATGAAACCCTTCTCCTGCTGCTTCCGCTCCCACCAGTTCCACGGGGTCATTCATGAAGCCATTGAAAATTCCCAGGGCATTGGATCCGCCACCCACGCAAGCATACACACGGGTTGGCAGTCTTCCTGCCAGCGCTAAGATCTGCTTGCGGGCTTCCCGGCCAATGATGGACTGAAACCAGGAAACCATTTCCGGAAAGGGGTGTGGGCCGCAGGCGGTGCCCAACACATAATGGGTGTTGTCCATGTTTGAAACCCAGTCCCTGAAAGCTTCATTGATGGCATCCTTCAGAATTCGGGATCCATCGGTTACAGGGACGACTTTCGCTCCCAGATGTTCCATCCAGAACACGTTGGGCCGCTGGCGCAGCACGTCTGTTTCTCCCATATAGATGGTACACTCCAGTCCGTATTTGGCAGCCATGGTGGCGGTGGCCACACCGTGTTGTCCGGCGCCCGTTTCAGCTATGACCCTGGACTTTCCCATCCGCTTTACCAGGAGCCCCTGGCCCATGACGTTGTTGGCCTTGTGAGCGCCGGTGTGGTTGAGGTCTTCCCGTTTAATAAAGATTCTGGCCCCTCCAAAATGCCGGGTCAGATTTTCGGCATAGGTAATGGGTGTGGGTCTGCCGGAATAGGTGTGCATGATCTCTTCATATTCCTGCCAGAAAGAAGGATCCGCTTTAGCTTCTTCAAAAGCCGAAACCAGATCATCAAGGGTTGAGACCAGTATCTCCGGGATGAATGCACCCCCGTATCGGCCGTAATATCCGCGTTGCTCCATCTTTGTGATTTGTCTCCCTGTAAACCTTTATCATTTCATGGCCATTTTTTTGAATATAATATCAAGAGTCCCTGCTCATTTGTGCCGTTGCGTGAGGTCCTATTATCTGTGTTGTTCCATCCTCTGAAAATCAGCCACTTTTTCCATAAACAGCCGCATCTGCTCATGATCCTTGACGCCTGGGGCTTTTTCAATGCCGCTGCTTATGTCGATGGCGGAAGGGTTTACTGCTTGCACGGCCTCCTGAACATTATCAGTGTGTAACCCGCCTGAAAGCACCATTGGGATTCCGATCTTCTTGGCCTGACATGCCAGATGCCAGTCAAATGTTTTTCCGGTGCCGCCATCCAAACCTTTTTGATAGGTGTCCAGAAGAATCGCCCTTACGTGCTCTTTATATGGGGTGATTTGGGCAAGCGTTTCTTCTCCCTTGACTCGAAAAGCCTTGATAATACCGGACCCCAGTTCGGCACAGTCCGAAACCGTCTCATCTCCGTGGAGTTGAATAAGGTCCAGGCCACAGAACTGAATGATCTCTCTGATGGTCGATGACGTCTCGTTCACAAACACCCCCACGGTTTTGATAAACGGAGAGATCCTTTGGGTGATTTCCCTCGCTTTTTCAGGGGATATCCGCCGCGCACTTTCGGCAAAAATGAACCCGAGGGCATTCGCGCCCAATTCCACCGCCTTCTCGGCATCCGCTATTCGGGTTATTCCGCATATTTTGACCTGGACCATTGATGTCTCTCTTGTTCTAGGTCTCGACGGACCCCGGCACCTTACACTTTAACCCTTTATCTTTCCTGCCGTTACCATCTCCGCCGCCTTTTGTCCCGGGTGTTCCGCTCGCATGAGAGCCGAACCCACCAGCACTGCCTGGAGGTTCAAGCCCTTTAGCGCCGTCATGTCTTCCGGAGATTCGATGCCGCTTTCGCTGATCACCACACGATCTGTTGGGACCAGGGGCGCCAGTTCAAAAGTGGTGTTTAAATCGATTCTGAAAGAATCGAGATCGCGGTTGTTGATGCCGATGATTTGGGCATTGCATTTGACCGCCTTTTCAAGGTCTTCTTTGTCATGAATTTCAGTCAGTACCGCCAATCCACATTCCCGTGAAACAAAAAGCAGGCGCTCTAACTGTTCAAAAGAGAGTATTCGAGCAATCAGCAGTATGGCATCGGCCCCAAATGCCGCCGATTCCTTGATCTGAACTTCATCAATGATAAAGTCCTTTCGTAGGATCGGCAGGCCGACCGCCTTTTTGAGCTCAGGCAGGTTTTGAAGGTCCCCTTTAAAAAATTTCCTGTCCGTCAAAAGAGAAATGGCGGCAGCGCCGGATGCTTCATAAACCTTTCCGATGGTAATGGGGTCGGAAATCTCACGGATAATGCCGGCGGAAGGGGAACTGAATTTGATTTCGGCAATGAGATCAATCCCTTTAGGATTTGTAAGCGCCTTTTTGAAGTCGCGCGGGTTCTTCGAAAAATTGATTCCCGGAGCAGCGTGTCCCGCCCGCTTCAAATGTTCGACCTCCGATTGTTTCGCTTTGAAAATTTCAGCCAGTCTGGCATGCATCTAGAGTTCCTTTCGCACGAAGTCGGTGCACCCGCGGGTGAAATCGATCAATGCGTCCAGCTTCTTTTGAGCCAAACCTGAATCGATCACCGATTCAGCCCGCTTGATCCCTTCTGCAAAATCCGAATCCAGGCCGGAGGCCACATAAGCCGAAGCGGCATTTAAAAGGACCATTTCCCGTTTTGGGCCTTTTTCACCGTTAAGGATATCGCGGACGATTTCAGCGTTTCGTTTGGCGTTGCCGCCCTCGATGTCTTTTGGCTCAGCCCGTTTAAACCCATAGGTCTCAGGTTCCATTTCATAGGTGTTGAGTTCACCCTTTTTGAGATGGGTTATTTTCGTTTTGCCGCAAATGCTGATTTCGTCATAGGTCCCTTCGCCGCAGACCACGAAGGCTTCGCGGGTTCCCAGGTTGTTGAGTACACTGGCCATCATTTCCGTCAGATCGGGTGAATACACCCCCAGTACCTGCACGTTGGCATTGGCGGGATTGGTAAGGGGGCCCAGCAGGTTGAACACGGTTCTGAGTCCGATTTCACGCCGGGGATTGGCGGCGTATTTCATGGCGCCGTGAAAACTGGGGGCGTATAGAAACCCGATGCCGACTTCATTCACGCACCGTTCCACGTCCGCGTGGTTGATGTCCAGGTTGACACCCAGATTTTCCAGCACATCGGCACTGCCGCAAAGGCTCGAGACGGCCCGGTTGCCGTGTTTGGCCACGCGCAGACCGGCGCCGGCCGCCACAAAGGCGGTGGTGGTAGAAACATTGAAGGTTCTGGTGCCGTCCCCTCCGGTACCCACAATATCCAAAAGGGTTTCGTCTTCCGCGTTGATTTCATCTCTGTCGATATTAACCAGATGGTTATTGACGTCGATTTTTCCCGCCTTCTCCCGCATGACCTTGGCGGCGCCCGTGATTTCCGCCACGGTTTCGCCCTTCATTCTGAGGGCGGTCAGAAATGCCCCGATCTGGGAAGGGGTTGTCTGTCCGGTCATGATTTCGTTCATGGCGGAGATCATTTCCTGTTCCGTCAAGTCCTGCCCGTTTACCGCTTTAGCAATTGCCGCTTTAATCATTGGTCTATCCTCCTTAAGAAGTTTTTCATCATATCCACACCGGCATCGGTCAGGATCGATTCCGGATGAAACTGCACCCCTTCCATGGAGTGCTCCCTGTGCCTGATTCCCATGACCTCTCCCTGTTCCGTCCAGGCACTGATTTCGAATTCCTCTGGTATCCGGTTTCGGTTTACCAGAAGGGAATGATACCGGATGGCTGAAAAGGGATTGGGCAGATTGTTATAAAGGGTCTTGCCGTCATGGAAGATTCGGCTTGTCTTGCCATGCATGATACGTCCGGCCCGGATCACCTCCCCTCCGAAAGCGGCGGCCATGGATTGATGGCCGAGGCAGACTCCCAGGACGGGGATCCGGTGGCCGAATTGCCGGATGGCTTCCATTGAAATGCCGGCATCCTCCGGCGTGCCGGGGCCGGGGGAGATCACCAGGGCCGCCGGTTTCAGCGCTTTCAGATCGGAAATGCCCGCCTGGTTGTTCCGCCGCACAAAAACGGGTTTTCCCAGCATCTGTATCATCTGAACAAGATTGTAGGTAAAGGAATCGTAATTGTCGATCATGAGAATCATCTTTCTTGTGTCCTCCTGATGGCCTGAAACATGGCGCCGGCCTTGTTGAGTGTTTCCTGATATTCGCTTTCCGGATCGGAGTCGGCCACAATGCCGGCGCCCACCTGGAAAGAGATTCTCTCATTATGAAGCGTCATGGTACGAATGGTGATGCAGAAATCCATATTGCCGTTGAAACCGAAGCACCCGACGGCCCCTGCATAAGGTCCTCTCGGGGAGGGCTCCAGTTCATGGATGATTTCCATGGCACGAATCTTAGGGGCGCCGGAAACCGTTCCGGCGGGAAATGCGGCCATGAAAAGATCAAAAGCATCCCTTTCGGGACTCAAGTGAGCTTCCACCCGGCTGACCAAGTGCATGACATGGGAGTAGCGTTCCACTTCCATAAGTCTCGGGACAGTCACTGTTCCGGGTGCCGCCACCTTTCCAGCGTCATTTCGACCCAGATCCACCAGCATGATGTGCTCGGCCCGCTCCTTGGGGTCTGCCATGAGTTCCTTTTCAAGGGCCTGGTCAACCTCCTCATTTTTTCCTCTGGGGCGCGTTCCTGCGATGGGGCGCAATTCAATCAGATCATCGGTCAACCGTACCAGAATTTCAGGGGACGCGCCGATGAGCCTGCTGTCACCGAAATTGAGATAAAACATGTAAGGGGATGGATTGACACTCCTGAGGTTTCGGTACAGGGTAAAATCTTCACCGGATACATTTCCCTCGAACCGCTGTGAAAGAACCACCTGAATGGCATCTCCTGCAACAATATATTCCTTTGCTTTTTTTACGGCGGCCATGAATTCCTCTTTTCCCATATTGGATTTCAGCGTTGAGATTTCCAGACCGTTTTCACTTATTGCGTTCGGAACAGGTTCCCTGAGTTCGCAAATGGTTTCATTTACGGCATCACAGGCCCTGGCATATGCCGATTCCAGGGGGGCGTCATTTTGCAGATGGGCATGGGCTACAACGGTGATCTTGTGCGTCAAATGGTCGAAAATGATGAGCCTTTCGGATGCGGTGAAGATACATTCGGGCATGTCTTCATAAAGACTGCTTCCCGGGACCGGCTCCCAGGTGCGAATCAGGTCGTAGTTGAAAAATCCCACAAGACCCCCTTGAAAGGGAGGCAAATCTTTCGATGTGACGGAGCGATATTGTGAAGCCAGGTCCCTCAAAACATTTAAAGGTTGTTGAACACGGTTGAGGGTTTTGGTTTTCCCATGCCGTGAAATTTCCATTTTCTGGTTCTTGAATCGAACAACCAGCCGGGGCTTATACCCGATAAAGCTGTATCGCCCCCAATTTGACCCGCCATCCGCACTTTCAAGGAGATACGAAAAATCCCTATCCTTGATTTTCAGATAAGCGGAAACCGGCGTTTCCGTATCGGCTAAAAATTCATTGTAAACGGGAATCAGGTTGCCCATGGCAGTCATTTGTTTGAACTGTGAAAATGAAGGTTTTATTTCCAAGATCTTTATTCCTCAAAAATGAAAAAGGGCCGTGGGGATTTTGCCCCACGGCCCTTTTTGTCTGCTTGTACTCATAAAAAAACCGTGAAGCCCTTGATGAAGCGCGCCACGGTTTGTTTTGTCTTATTTATGTTGCTGCTGGTTCTAAATCCGGTCGGCACACCTCGTCTGTATCAAGTTGCGCCACCACCAGTTTCTTAAAGCCATTTTGATATTTTTTGTATCACGATTTTCCATAGGGAAGACTTTTAAACTTTTCAAAAAAAAATGTCAAGGCGTTTTTTAAAGAGCGAATCCAGAGCCTCTACTCGTAAATTTTTTCATCCGGGGTATTAGCTTCCGCTGCATCGGCTTCATAGTCCCTCCCCTTCGGAATGGTTTTTCTAAAAAGGGCGCTCGCAAACCAGAACCACAAAATGGTGATCAACTGAATGACCAACAGTGTGCCAAACGCCGCCTGATAACCCGCGGGCGCATACCCGCCCGATTGGGTGGTGGGCCATTGACCGATGATGGCGCCGATGCCCCATTGCGCTATGAAGGCCGCCAGAAAGACCAGTAAATTCAGCGTGGTGTTTACCCTGCCGGAAAGGTGGAGCGGAAAGCTTTGAGACAGGGCTGCATAAGGGAGAATGCCGGATGTGCCGAAGAATCCGAAAAGGATCCAGATCCATGTGGCCCCCGATTTGTGTCCCAGGGTGATGATGACCATTACCACCATGAAAATGCCCATCCCCGCTGCTCCCACTGCTGCGGTCGATATGCCCCATCGGTTGAGGCGCTCTGCTGCCGTACCCAGTACGATAAAGCCGACCACCATGGCCCCTGCCAGTAAGAGCAGTGTCCCGGCCACTGTTGAACGGTCATATCCGGCCACATCCCTCAGCCAGGGGCCTGCCCAGAGGCCGTGTACCGCCAGAAATGTCCCCTGGCTCAGTGTGGCCCAGGGTGCAATCCGCCAGAAGTTAAGGCTTGTGAGAATCGTACCCATATCCCGCATCTGAGCGACGAACGATTCATCTTTATGAGAAATTTGGCGTTCGGGCACAATGAAGAATATGATGGCTGCCACTATTGCGGTGAGCGCCGCCAGCAGTGTAAAGACCCCGCGCCAGTCTGTTACGGTCAGAGCGGATTCTACGGGGGATGTGGCGGCTAAGGCGCCCAGGCCTCCCGCTGCCATTTGAAAACCGTTAATTCGAGGCAATTGCTGTTTGGGAAACCAGATGACAAAGGCTTTAAAGGCGGCCATCAGACAGGCCGAGACGCCAAATCCGATGAGGCCTCGGCCGATGATCAAACCGGTCAGGGTATCCGCACCGGCGAAGACAAAGGCGCCGGTAGCCGCCAGAATCAGCAGGGCTGCTTCAATTCTGCGCGGGCCGAATCGGTCCAGCAAAATTCCCAGCGGCAGTTGAAAGGCTGCGAAGGTAATGAAGTAAGTGGCCGTGAGCAATCCCAGACCGGAAGGGTCAACGCCCAGGTCCGCGGCCAGGTCGGGCGCCAGTACGGCATTGATGACGCGATAGAGGTAGGAGAGGAAATACCCCAGGGCAAACGGCAGAAAAACCTGCAGCTGTTTGCCGAAAGGTATGGGAGATGCGGTTTTTTCCAAAGAAAATTTATTTAACCAGCAGAACCGGACACCGGGCCAGAATGCTTACTTTGTAGCTGATGGTTCCCCATCCCTGGATCGGCTCCTCAAGATCCACTTTGTGAGATTTCATGATAATAAGATCCACATTGTTCTCTTCCGCATATCGGACGATCTCTTGTGTTCGGTTGCCGTATACCACCTGCGGTTCCACTTCTGCCTGGCTGATGTCCAGACGATTGATGATGTCATTCAGGCCTTTAAAAGAACGTTTTTCAAGGCCGCTGTAAAAATCTTCAAATTCTTCAAAAGTCGTGTTCTGGATGACCTCGATGACATGCAGCAGACTGATTTTCCCGTTGTCCATGGAACAAAGTCTGATCGCAATCTCGAGGGCGTGTTGATTATCATCTAAGAAATCCGTGGGGACCAGAATATTTTTGAACATTGTATGCTCTCCGTCTAATGATTACACCGCAAAGTCAACTTTGATTTTGAACATCTCTTCGGCGGGAAGATTTAGAATCTCTCTCACGCCGGTTTTCTGCCGAATGGTCTCGATCGCCTCTTCGATCATTGCCATTTCTTCTGCAATGAAGGTAAACCAGACATTGTAGGAATGGGCACGCAAATAGTTGTGGGTTACCCCGGGATAAGCATTGACGGTTTCAACAAAATGGTCAATTTTTTTCTCTGGTACACGTGCGGCACACAGCGTGCTGACGAAATTCAGCTTGGATGTGTGAAAATTACCTCCGATGCGCCGAATAATGCCTTTCTCTTTAAGGCGTTTTATGGCCTCAATAACCTCACTTTCGGTCATATTGAGCCGTTTAGCCAGGTCACGATAGGGCATGGATGAAATGGGAAAATCAGATTGAATTTCGTTCAAGATTTTTCGGTAGGTTGTGTCCATCAGGAAGCTCCGGGTTCATAGGCACAAAGGGGTTCTTCCGCCAGGTGGTCGCCGGTGGCCTCATAAGCCCGTGCCCGACAACCGCCGCAAAATCGAATGTAGCCGCACCGTCCGCATTTTCCCTTATAGGCTGAAAAATTTCTTAAGGAATTGAAAATTTTGGAATCCTGCCAGACCGATTGAAAAGATGCTGTTTTGAGGTCACCGCAGGCCAACTCCAGGTAACCGCACGGTTGCACCATACCGGTGTTGGAGATGAAACAGAAGGCGGTTCCGCCCAGGCACCCTCTGGTGACCCCGTCCAGGCCATAGGTTTCAAAACCGACCTTTTCCCCTTTCTTTCGCGCTTCCTGCCTCAGTATGCGGTAATAATGGGGTGCACAGGTGGCTTTCAGGTGGAGGGGCACCTGATCCCGCATGTGGTAGAACCAGTGCAGGAGCTTTTCGTATTCCAGCGAATCGATCTCCTGGTTGACCAGATCCTTTGCCCGCCCTGTGGGCACCAGCAAAAAGATGTGATGGGCCACAGCCCCCAGTTCAACGGTCAGATTGAGGATCTTTTCAAGATCTTTTACATTATGGCGACTGACGGTGGTGTTGATCTGGAATTCAAGGTCATGTTCGTTCAGCAGACGAATGCCTTCCATGGCGCGTTCAAAAGCGCCGGGCACTTTCCTGAAGGCATCGTGTTGTTCGGCGGTTGCACCGTCTATTGAAATGCTGAGCCGCTTGATGCCGGATTTTTTCATTTGTGTGATGATGTCAGGTGTCATCAGCGTCCCGTTGGTGGCCATGACCATGCGAAGACCCATATCGGTTCCCGCTTTGGCCAGATCAAAAATGTCTTCCCTCAAAAGAGGCTCTCCTCCCGTGAGAATCACAATGGGGTTTCCCACCTGCTGGATCTGTTGAAGGATCTCAAGGCATTTTTCCGTGCCCAATTCTCCGGGATAGGGGCCCCGTTCGGAACCGGCACGGCAGTGAACACAGTTGAGATTGCATTTTCGCGTTAACTCCCAGGCCACGAGACGAAGCTGTGAACCCGGGCCGGACGGTGCATGATGTGGGTGGTGAGGATTGTGATCAGTTTCCATTTTTCAATAATTGCGCCGCTTCCTTTGCAAAATAAGTCAGAATCAGGTCGGCGCCCGCCCTCTTAATGGCCAGCAGCATTTCCATCATGGCCCGTTCTCCGTCCAGCCACCCTTTTGATGCTGCGGCCTTTAGCATGGCATATTCACCGCTGACATTATAGGCGGCCAGCGGGAGCAGACTGATGTCATGGATCCGTGTGATGATGTCCAGATAGGGGAGGGCGGGCTTGACCATGATCATGTCCGCTCCCTCTTCCATGTCCAGTTCCGCCTCTTTGATGGCTTCAAGGGCGTTGGCCGGGTCCATCTGATAGCCGGTGCGGTCACCGAACTGGGGGGCCGATTCGGCCGCATCCCGAAAGGGACCATAAAAAGCGGACGCATATTTGACCGCATAGGAAAGAATCCCGCGGTCCGCGTAACCGGCCTCATCCAGGGCATGGCGGACTTGGCCGATGCGCCCGTCCATCATATCGGATGGAGCGACAAAATCGGCGCCCGCACGGCAATGGCTCACGGCCTGTCTGGACAGCAACTCCAGCGTGCCGTCATTATCGACGGTACCGTCCACAATAATACCGCAGTGCCCGTGATCCGTATATTCGCAAAGGCAGACATCCGTCATGACCACCATATCCGGCAATCGGTCTTTAATGGTATTGACGGCGATCTGTACAATACCATCATCGGCCCAGGACCTGCTTCCTGTAGCATCTTTTCCATCGGGCAGGCCAAAAAGGATCAATGCGGGAACACCTGTGTCCCACAGTGTTTTGGCTTCTAGCAAAAGTGTGTCGGGTGAAAACTGAAATTGGCCGGGCATGGAAAGGATGGGATCCTGAACATTTTTTCCGTGTTTAACAAACAGAGGTGCAATGAAATCCTTGGTGGAAAGGTGGGTCTCCCGAACCATTTCACGAATGGTGCGGGTTTTTCTCAATCGTCGCGGTCGTATGATCATGGGTCGGTTTCTCCCAAATAAATGTTATGATATCTCTTCATCGGTCAAATAGCACGCCGGTTCGGCAGCCCAGATATCGCCGGTTACCGCCTCCGCCCTGACCCTGAAATTTCCGGCACACACGTCCAGCCACCGGCATGTGGCGCAACGGCCTTTCACATGCTTCTTTTTTTCCTTGAGCTTTGCCATCAAGGGATTGGAGAGATCGGACCAGATTTCGCTGAATGGGCGTTTCAGGACATTTCCGAAACTGTAATGCCGCCAGAACTGATCCGCATGAACTTCGCCATCCCAGCTGATGCATCCGATGCCGAGGCCGGAGCTGTTTCCTTCATTCATTCTGAGTAGTTGCAACACATCTTCCGCTCTGGGGTTTTTTTCTCTCAGCATGCGGAGATACACGTGGGGGCCGTCCGCGTGGTTGTCCACGGTAAGCACTTCCTTGGGTTTTCCACGCTCATGAAGATCTCTGGTGCGGTCCATAATGAGGTCCACCGCGACCCTGGTCTGTGCATGGTCCAGGTCTTCTTCCACCATGCTCGATCCCCTTCCGGCATACACCAGGTGATAAAAACAGATTCGCGGAATTTCCATTTCTTCCACCAGGTCAAAAATACGGGGAATTTCAACCACATTCATTCGGTTGATGGTAAACCGCAACCCCACCTTCAAACCCACCGCCTGGCAGTTCCGAATTCCCGCCATGGCATCCCTGAAGGCGCCCTTTTTGCCTCGAAAGCGGTCGTTTACGGCTTCCATTCCGTCGAGGCTCACGCCCACATAGGAAAGGCCCACTTTTTTCAGATCTTCGGCCTTTTGGGGTGTAATGAGGGTGCCGTTGGTGGAGATCACCGCGCGCATCCCTTTGGATACCGCGTAGTGGGCGAGTTCCACCAGATCAGGGCGCATGAGTGGTTCCCCTCCCGAAAAAAGGATTACGGGAGAGCCGAAATCCGCCAGATCATCAATCAGGCGCAAGCCCTGTTCATGGGTGAGTTCGCCTTTGGATTTTTGCAGGGCGGCTCTGGCATAACAGTGGACGCACTTGAGGTTGCAGGCTTTGGTGACGTTCCACACCACCACGGGCCGTTTATCTTCAGAAAACTGCAACAGGTGACTGGGGAGATCCTTTGAGCGTCTGCCGTACCTGAGCGCGTCGGAGGGTTCCACCGTGCCGCAATATAGTTTGGATATACCGATCATTTTATATTGATTCCAATGGGTTTTGTTTTTGTGTCGTAGCGGCAACCCCCTGTGGTTGCCGACTCCCTGTGGTTTCCCTGTTTTTGGGTGTTCACATATCATCAGGACAAGGACCGTCCATGCAAAGGGGCAGGCACAGGAGGCTGCAATTTGAGAATGCTTTTCCGTGCCCGAACATACCAGACAATCCTTCGAAAACGCAAGTGTTCATTGATTGCCGGTGATTCCGCGTTTCGCCATCCGCAATTCTTATTTTTCTCCAACCACATGCAGCTTCATCATATTGGTTTTTCCACGGTTTTGGAGGGGATGGCCTCCCACAATGACAATCCGGTCATTTCTTTTCACCAGCCGTTTTTTTCGAAGCTGATCTTCCATCATTTTAATCATGACATCCGAATTGTCCATGATGGGAAGCAGCAGGCTTTTTACGCCCCAACAAAGCCCCAGGGAGCGTTGAACGGTTTCGGTCGTTGTAAAGGCGATGATGGGAACCGAGGGCCTGTATTTTGAGATGAGCCGGGCGGTGAATCCGGATTGGGAAAAAGCGACGATGGCGTTAAGCCCCAGATTTTCTGCGGCCAGGCAGGCGGCTTCTGAAACAGTGTCAGAAAAACTGGAAGTTTTGCGGGAAAAAGGCGGGGTTGCAGGAAAATTTCTTTCCGTTACCCTGGCGATTCGCGCCATCATTTTGGCCGCCTTTACCGGGTATTTGCCCAGGGAGGTTTCCCCGCTCAGCATGATGGCATCGGTACCGTCTAAAATGGCGTTGGCGACATCCGATGCTTCGGCGCGGGTGGGCAACGGGTGCTCTGTCATGGACTCCAGCATTTGCGTTGCGGTAATAACGATTTTTCGTTTCTGGTTTGCCAGTGCGATCATTTTCTTTTGTGCTACGGGTACCTGTTCGGGGGAAAGCTCGACGCCCAGATCACCGCGCGCCACCATGATGCCGTCGGAGGCCTCAAGGATTTCGTCCAGTTTGTCGAGGGCCTGGGGCTTCTCAATTTTGGAAATCACCGGAATCTCGGCGCCTTTCTTTTTGAGAATCCGTTTCAAGGTTTCAACGTCTTTTGCACTGCGAACAAAAGAAGCCGCCACAAAATCAATCCCCATATCCAGTCCGAAATCGAGATCTTTCCTGTCTTTTTCCGTGACCGCCGAAATGCCGGTGGTGATTCCGGGAAGATTGATTCCCTTGTGTTCACGGATAACGCCGCCGCTGATCACTTCGCATAGGAGATCCGTGTGACTCTTGCTTAGTACCTTCAGCTCAATCAAACCATCATCCACGAGGATTTTGTCCCCTGGCTGAAGGTCTTTGGTGATACCCCGATACGTTGTTGAAATGATGTCGGCCCCCCCTTCGACCAAACGGGTTGTGATGGTGAGGGAATCTTTGGTTTTTACACTCAGGCTCCCTCCCTGGATCAAACCCGTTCGAATCTTGGGTCCTTGAAGATCCAGCATGATAGCAATAGGACGTTTCATAGATTTGGATAGGGATTTCAAAGAGTTTGCGACTTTCCCATGAGCTTCATGGGTGCCGTGTGAAAAATTGAGTCGGGCGACATTCATTCCTGCCATAATGAGCTCTTTTAGCGTATTTCTTGAACAGGTTGCAGGCCCGATGGTACAGACGATTTTTGTTCGGTGGGGAAGCATGGGAATCTCCTTTCATGGATTGACTCAGAGCTTAACACACTGTCCAAATTTTGGGGACCACCGCACCAAGGCAAACATCAGAGATGGAGAGGGACATTTCGAACCGCCGTTGTCAAAAAAGAGGCTGCATTTCCTCTGTGGGCGCCATTTTTTCCGCGGTTTCGGCAATTCTTCTGAACAGCGGTATTCGATGTTTGATAATTGTGAAGAGTATCCTTGCAACGATATACAGGGGGACAAATGGAGGCAGGTAATAGACGTCCCAATCGATGAAGTGAAGGTTAAAGATTACAACGTCGGCAAAATGCATTTTGAGCCAGGCAGCGGCAAAAAAGGCAGGCCAGAGAGACGCCATTCCCATGGCAATCTGAACAAAAAAAACCTTGCCAAAAGCGTCATTTGCCAGCCTGTTGATGACCTTGAAGGCACCCTTGTCTTTCGAAATGAGGGCGTTGACCGACTGATTGTGTCGCCGGGTCATCTCTGTTGCCAGTTTCTTGATGTGGTGTCGGTTTACCCAGTAAAGGATTGCCACGGTTATTTCCCCAAAAAGAGATGCGATGAGG
>JAJDOH010000223.1 GCA_022340265.1 Deltaproteobacteria bacterium
ACAGGTCACCCGCATCAAGGCGACCTTCGACAAACCGGGCAAGTATGTGTGGCACTGTCACATCCTGTCCCACGAGGACCACGAGATGATGCGCGTGATGCGAGTAATGACGTAAAATCCGCACAACGAAGGACCAAAACCATAAAAGGAAGTGGGGCCGCCTGCGGGCGGCCCTGTTTCCAATGCGGATTATTGCAAAATTTCCATTAACCTATGACCCTACATAAAATGCCAAAAAGCAGAATACAGGTGTCACTATGTTTGGATTCGGTCATTGGGAGCTGCTCATTGTTTTGGTGATCGCCGTGATTATCTTTGGTGCTGGAAAGCTGCCACAGGTCGGATCGGCACTGGGAAAGAGTATCGGGAGTTTCAAGAAGGGTGTTGCCGAAGTCGATGCCGAGATAAAAAAGAGCCCGATAAAATCGAAGCCGGTTAACTTTCCTGGTTGTCAACAGTGATTTTTTAGGCATTATCTTCGCCCATATGTCGCATTTTCAGCGGCGCGGCCTGTACCACGGTCACATTTTGATAAGCGCATGGATAATTCTACCATGAAAAATAAGACCGCTTTCAACATTCCGAAAACCGTTGAAGCGCGCATAGTCGAGCTGTCATTGCAGAACCCCGATTTCGACGCCAAACGTCTTTCAGGGTTGCTCGCTCAGGAAGACAGCGATGTATCGGTTTCCTCAATCCAGTATATCCTGAAGCGCCATGGCCTTGAAAACTTTGAAAAACGGCGTGCGAGAGTCAAGGTGAAGCGGGCGGTCGAGAAATTACGGGCGCAGACAGAGAATCCGCCGCCGGTTCCACGGGTAAACGAAGAAAAAATTATTCCTCCCGATGTTATCCCGGTCTCCAGGGCACCCGCCGCGACAAGGGGCCGCTCTTCATGGGGCCTGACGGCTAGTTGTCTTCTGCTTTTTGTTCTGATCGTTTTCTCAGGTCTTTATGCCGCACAAAACATCGGCAGGGCTATTTCGGACCCGCACACGGTTCCGGTAACGACCCAGACACCCGCCGAAAATATACCCGCCGCAATAGAGGTTGCCCCACCACCTCTTGACAACTACCGCCCCATTTGGGAGCGCAACCTGTTTAACATTTCGCAAAAAGAAGCGTCCGCTCCAGTAAAGGAATCAACTCCTTATAATTTATCCCTGGCAAAGCAAGATATCGGCCTCGAGCTGGTGGGTACGGTGGTATCCGACGATCCCAGTTTGAACCGCGCATTGATTGAAAATCTTGCTGTCCGTTCTCAGGGGATCTATCGCGTTGGAAACAGGATTGAGCATACCCTGATTAAGAAAATCCTGCGCGACCGGATCATCATCGATGCCGGCCGAGGCGATGAAGTTCTCATGTTGAGCAACCCCTCGATCACCGTAACCCAAATACAAGACGAAGACACAACAGTTACTCAACAAGTTGATGCCAAACAATCGGTTGGCACAATTAAAAAGTCCGGCCCCCGTCACCGGACGATTTCCCTCTCCCGTGAGGCCGTCGAAACGGCACTGTCGAATATCGACCAAGCGCTGGATAACGTAAATATAACTTCGGGCAAGGTGTTTAACCAGCCTTTGGGCTTTAGAATCTCCTCGTTTGAGCAAGACACGATTTTCTCTCAATTAGGCCTGCGCAACAATGATCTGGTTCTGGGCATGAATAATCAGAAAATCAGTAGCCCGGAGGAAGCCAGGGCCTTTTTTGAAAAGATACGCGAAGGCGGCAGCCTCGAAGTTAAGGTCAGGCGCCGCGCCCGCACGATTACACTTCACATGTCTATTGAATAATTCCTCGACCGTGCGTCAAAAAACCTTCCTAATTCTCCATCAGAGTTTTTACGATCTACCATATTCCACCCTCAAGCTAAAGCAAGGGGGTATTGCCGGTCCTTTATTTTGACCCATCAATACGGCGTGACTATTATTTGGATCATAACTCAATTCGGTTATATTTTAGTTCTGCAGTCGGTAAAAAAGATTGCCTAACGGCAGCTCTTCATCCCCGGCGAGCTCGCCTAAAACGATCGCGTCGGCGCAGCTGACCAGATCACAATTTCGACACGGACTTGATTTCGGTCTACTAAAATGGCAATTTTCAGTGACCCGCCTGTGCGAGGGTCGATCCTCTCCTCGAGCAGTTGCTCGAGCAGTACCCGCAAGATGTGAAACTGATCTTCAAGAACTACCCCTTGGCCCGTCATGAACATTCGAGAAAGGCCGCCCTTGCGGCAGCGGCGGCCCAGAGGCAGGGAAGATTCTGGGAGTACCACGACCGGCTTTTCGAGAATTACGACCGTCTGGGCGATCAAATATTCCGGGATATCGCCCGCGAGCTGAACCTCGACCTGGAAAAATTTGAATAAGACATGCGCGACCCGGGAACCATGCTGAGGGTCGACAAAGATTACCAACTGGGTCGCAGTGTGGGCGTCGGGGGCACTCCCACCATATTTATAAACGGAAGCATCATAAAGGTTAGAACACTGGAAGAGCTCCGGGCGACTGTCGAAGACAACGTTCATAAAGCCAGCAGAAGAGCAGCTTTAAGCGAAGAGCAGGGAATGGTCAAACCTTGACTATTGATTATATCTTTCGCTGCAGATTCCCTTGATTAACCTTCACACTCTATCATAATCAATGCTTGACCCCTTATGATTTCGAAATGGGTTGATTGGTCCACAGAGACCCGTTCAGCCATCTATTGATCTCATGTAGTCTGAAATGTTGGATTTTATCTGCTCGAAAACACTCTTTACGTCTTCAAAGCCGGTTACCATGCGGCTCCAATCTAATTGAAATCCGTAACTGTGAAAGGTCACGTGTCTAAATCTTCGGTAGGGAGCCAGAGCAGACGCAAGATCTTGATCGAAAAGCTGAGGCAGATCGGGATGGGAGGGGAAACAAAAACTTTGAAATAACTCAACATGCCAGGATTCACCGGTTGGCACGGAAATGCCGTAATAACGATAGATGCGCTTTAAAATGTATTCTATGCGATTGTAGAACTGCGCCAGAAATGCTGCAGCAGCAGTTTTCTCTCGAGTTGATGGTTCTCTATGAGCCATGTCCTGCTGCAACGCTTCCAATTCATCCATTATCATCTCAATCGACTCGAGCTCAAAGGCTATTTCCTCACTAAGTTCGATCGGATTCATAGCAGCACCGTCCCCCTACGTTCGATGATGCGCGTGAAGCGGTTCGGCGGGCTGAGAGGGATCAAATCAAGCGGCATTTTCAATTCTTCTTCGAGACGAGCCCCTAGCTCAAAAAGTTTCCATCCCGGAACACCGTCACAAGCCAAATCAATATCTTTAGCCTGGTCGGGTTCAGTAGCGGCTCTGCCAAACAAGATCAATCGTGTCGCCCCAAAGGCTTCTGCAATTTTGATAGCCCGTTTGATTTGTTCTTGTTGAACGGCCATCGCTTTCGTCCTGTATTTTCGAATATAATTTAAAAGGAAAATAAGCAGTATCAT
>JAJDOH010000235.1 GCA_022340265.1 Deltaproteobacteria bacterium
AAAAGAAGAAAAATGGAAAAAGTTCCATCGAGTCGAGCGATACTACGGGAACTTCACCCGTAGCTTTACCTTGCCTGACAATGTCGATGAAACTAAAATCAAGGCTTCGTTTAAGGATGGCATGCTGAATCTCCAGATTCAAAAGAGTGAGAAAGCAAAACCGAAAGTCATAGAGGTCAAGGTGGAGTGAAAAGACAGACGCTCCAACGGGCTGTGAGCCTTTTCTCGGAAAATGATGGAAAGGAATTCACGAAACCTGATGGGGCTAATATCCAATTCCTGGGTGGGGGGTTTTAAGTTGGCCATCCAGGATAGAACGAGTCAAATGCTTAGATAAAAGACTGGTTAGAAAGAAAAAAGTTTAGCAAGCTTTGTGATTGGAGAATCACACAGTTGGAACAGCTTAACCACACAATCTATGGAATTTCAACCCATGACCCTTACCGAGGCCCATCTCACTGACTCAATCCACAAAGGGCTCGGATTGCCCAAATCCAGGTCCTTCGGGCTGGTTGGGTGCCTCCTTGAAATAATGAAAGCGATGCTTGTAAATGGCGATGATATCCTTATCAGCGGATTCGGGAAGTTCTGTGTAAAGGACAAAAATGACCGGATAGGGGGGGAACCCATCAACCGGCGAAGAAATGATGCTGAGAGCAAGAAGGGTAATGAGCTTCAAATGTTCTCTGCCATTGAGGCAAAAACTAAACGGGAAAGGTTAGTCATATTGTCGGAAACTGAAGAGATGCATGGAACTGGCAGTTTTTTGGATGACATAAGACCGGCAATATCTGGTATCGTCCAAACGTCTTTGGTTCCATACTGTCAAGGGCTACTCCCAGGGAAATATGAAGTATTGGTCTGGCAGCCTTACGAAATTCAGACCGCTATGCTACGGAAGTATCTGCACGCAATGAATCGACGACTCCCTAACCAAGGTTCAGGCCTTGGTAAAAATCATGGCCTCTGGTGATAAAAACAACGCCCTTCATGACATGATTTAAACTAAGAAGGAGAGAACTAATGGGAATTGCAAAGGTTCATACACAGTGTCCAAGACACAAAGGAGTATGGGCGTTTTCATTTTGAGGGTATCTGGAGAATTTTCTGATGGCAAAAAAGCCGACCTACGAAGAATCGGAACTAAGGGTTAAGGCGTTAGAGAAAGCTGAATTCGATCGAAATACAGCTGTGGATGTTCTGAGCGAAATTGAACCGCGACCCCAGAAGAAGCTTGATAGCAATCTTTTGCCGAGTAGGGAGGCGGATGCGGTAGCGCTGAATCTGTCAGACATCATTGACATACAGGCGATCCAATCCATGATGGACGATTTCTTTGAACTTACGAATATTGGTATTGCTATCCTCGATCTTCATGGCAGGGTCCTGGTTGCCACAGGCTGGCAGGATATCTGCACCCAGTTTCATCGTATCCATCCCAAAACTAACAAGAAATGCCTGGAAAGCGATCTTGAGCTTTCCAATGGAGTTGAACCGGGTACATTCAGGCGCTATCGGTGTGAAAATAATATGTGGGACATGGCAACCCCCATCAATATGGGCGACAAGCGCGTTGGCAACCTGTATCTGGGGCAATTTTTGTTTGAAGGTGAAACCCCGGACCTTGAAGTCTTTCGTTCCCAAGCAAAAAAATATGGATTTAATGAGGAAAAATATTTAGCGGCGCTTGAACGGGTGCCACGCTGGAGTCAGCAAACAGTCAATACGGCGATGACCTTTTATGCCAAGCTTGCCCATATGATTTCTGCGCTGAGCTACAGCAATATCAGGATCACTCAAACCTTAAAGGAACGGGATGAATTGCTTAACTCGCTACGTCAGAGCGAAGAACGCTATCGGTCGCTGGTTGAAAATCAAACGGATCTTGTCTGCCGTTTCATCCCTGACGGAACTTTCGTGTATGTTAACGATGCGTATTGTCGTTTTCTTGAAAAGACAAAAGACGAATTGATCGGGAAAAAATGGCAACTCCTACCCGTCAGAGATGACCTCCCAATTGTTCAAGAAAAGCTGCAGAAGTTGTCCCCATCAAATCCCACAGCTCTTATTGAAAATAGGATACTCTCTGGCAAAGGAGATGCCCATTGGATACAGTTTCTCAATATTGGATTTTTCGATTCTTCTGGGAATTTGCAGGAAATTCAGTCAGTAGGACGCGATATCAGCGAACGTAGGCGTGCGGAGGAATCTGTACGTGAGAGCAATGAGAAATTCCGCTCCATAGTAGACAACATTGGTATAGGGGTGGCACTGATAAGTCCCACAATGGAAATACTCGAATTAAACCACCAGATGCGTGTGTGGTTTCCAGACATTGATCCGAGCGCGCGCTCGATTTGTTACCGAACCTATAACAACCCGCCGCGCGACGAGATCTGCGATTACTGTCCGACGTGCAGGACGCTTCAAGACGGCAAAGTGCATGAAAGCAGAACTGTCACGCCGATGGCGACCGGTCCGCGAAACTACCGTATCATCTCCTCACCCATTTTCAACGCGCAGGGCAGAGTGACCGCCGCCATCGAAATGGTCGATGATATAACCGAACGTTTATCACTGGAAAATCAGCTCCAGCAGTCCCAGAAAATGGAGGCAGTCGGAACCCTGGCAGGCGGGATTGCCCATGATTACAACAATCTTCTCGCCGTTATAATGGGAAACCTCTCCATAGCCCAGGAGGAAGCTGAGCCCCATTCAGCCATGGCAGAACTCCTCCACGAAATTGAACAGGCCTCCCACAAGGCAAGGGACCTGACCCATCAATTTCTGACTTTTTCCCAGGGGGGGTATCCCAAGAAAGAACGGGGTTCTATCGAGAGTCTGCTAAAGGCGATCCAGGGACAAGCGCAGGCGCACGAAGGTATCGAATATACCCTTTCCATCCAGGACGATCTCTGGCCGGTTGAATTTGATTCAAGACAGATGCATGACGCCATCAGCAATTTGCTTATAAACGCCGTGGAAGCCATGCCCCAAGGCGGGAAAATCGCTATTGAGACGGAAAACCAGATTATTGAGGACAGAAGCAAAGACTCCGCATCGCCTCTCAAAGAAGGGAAATATGTGAGGATCTCCATCAAAGATGAGGGGGGAGGTATTCCAGAAAAACATCTGAACAGAATTTTTGATCCTTATTTTTCTACAAAGGAAAGAGGGGTTAAAAAGGGAATGGGGCTGGGTTTGGCGGCAGCCTATGCGATTGTTGAAAAACATGGCGGCCATATCAAGGTAAATTCCACAATCGGTGTGGGAACCACCGTAACCATCTACCTGCCTGCCGAATGCGCAGAGACCCCCGGTGAAATAGGCTCCCCATTGCACGGGGCAGGCAAAGCTCCAGACGCCAAGCGTGATGGTGTTGGAGTCCAATCAACAATAGCCAATCAACAATCGCCAACCCAAAGAGTTCTGGTCATGGACGATGAGGAAAGCCTGAGAAACCTGGCTCAAAAGATGTTGGAGCGGTTGGGGTATGAAGTAGAGACCGTAAAGGACGGTTCGGACGCTATCGAAACTTACAAGAAGCAAATGGACTCTGGAGAGCCCTTTGACGGAGTCATTCTTGATCTGACCATTAAGGGTGGAATGGGCGGGGCTCAGGCCATCAAGGAACTGATCAAGCTTGATCCGGATGTAAAGGCCATCGTATGCAGCGGTTATTTCAATGACCCGGTGTTGGCCAATTTTGAAGAATACGGTTTCGGGGGTGCCTTGGCAAAGCCTTACCAAAAGGCCGATCTTGAAAGTGTTTTGAAAACGATTTTGTGAATCAGAAAAATAAATCAACCCAAAGGAAGGAGGCCATTACATGACGAAATCTGAACTGGTTGAACAAATGGCTAAAAATGCAGGCATTTCCAAATCCGCTCCCAATGCTGCGTTAAATTCATTCACCGACGGTTTCTATGGAGCTGACGGCTATCTCTTTTTTATCTCCGTTCCAGCTGGATACTGATGTATGAGCTCAATAAGCCAGTCTGGGAAGTGCACCAGCTTCCTTAACGCGACACTTTTTTGACATAATCGCATACATCTAAGGATGGAAGGAATGTATTTCCGGTTGACAGCAACTCTGTTTACGCTAA
>JAJDOH010000250.1 GCA_022340265.1 Deltaproteobacteria bacterium
ACTTCCTCCAGATCCGCCTGATTCGGCCTTCCCCGAATATCCCCCAGGCGACCGCCCACTGAGTGGCTCTTGAGTTTTTCCGTTTTGTACTCTCCCACCACGTACCATTCACCAATGATGTTGTATCCCAGGTGGTCGAAGAGCTGCCCCATGAATTTTACAGCGGGAATGGCTTCGTTGATTCCCGTGTGAACGCCGCCATAGGTACAATAGGCGACCACGTTGTAACCGGTTCTTCTGGGGGATGAGCGTTTTATTTCCCCTTTCTTGACGTATGTCTGAATCATTTCCAGATTGAAATCCATAAGGCTTTTTCCGGGCAGCTGACGGTACACACCGGATCCCACAAAGACGAAATCGTAGTCGAGAATATCGAAGGACGGTCTTTTTGATCCGAGTTTGACGGTATCAATTGTGTGTCCCAGTTCCCGAACGGTTTCGTCAATCCGATTCGCCACTTTTTCGGTATTTCCGGTTGACGAAAAGTAGAGGTTGAGTATTTTCATGGGGACCTCCTCAAAAGGTTTCGGTTCAAAATTGCGTTTGCATCGTTCTTATGATAGTGGTTTTGTAACAAAGAGTAAACCATGGCATAGCCAAAAAAGCACCGCTTGGATACGGAATAGAAAAATATATAGGATGGGAATACCCAAAAACCACACCTCATCGCATGCGGAATTCTGAAAAACGAGATTCAGGAGACGTTCAGTTTAAAACGACTTAACAGGGTCCTAAAGGAGGCTATAGCGCGAAATGACACCTGAAATCCTAAACGGTCCCGCCTCGGAAACCGTGGCCGGCTCTCATCAGAACCGATTGTCGGAGCTGATGGCCAGGTATCAGGAGGGTCGTAGATCTACCTTTCATCTGGGGCCGTTTTTGTCCACTACCGCCCTTCGAGACCGTGGATTATCATTCAACGATGCTTTCCGGGATAAGAAAACCATGGCCGCCGCGGCGCGTCTCAATTTTGAATTGGGATTTGAATCCACGGTTTTACCCTTTGACATGAATGTGGAAGCGGAGATGCTGGGCGCGCACGTCCGCTATCACGAGGGGTTTGAGGGGCACCCGGTCTATCCCACCATTTCACGCCGACCCGTTAAAGGTTGGGAGGATGTGGCCTTTTCCGGCCCCATAGAGAGGCGTGGCCGAATGCCGGTTGTCTTGAATGCCATTTTATCGCTTAAAAGGAATTTTTCCCATGAAGGCGCCGTCGGCGCGTTCATGCCGGGTCCTTTTACGCTGGCAGGACAGGTGATGGAACCTGAAAAGCTCTTTATGATGCTCATCAAAGAGCCGGATACGGCGGAAAAAATTCTCATGCGGTTAAGCGATTTTATCATGGCGCTTAAATCTCTTTACGCCAATGCGGGTGTTGACTTCATAACGGTGGAAGAGGGGGGGGCCTCCGCTGTTTCGCCCCGAATATTCGGCAGTTTGCTGTTGCCGCACCTTCAGAACATATTTGCACAAAAACCGTGTCCCATGGCCATATCAATGGTGGGGGGCACGGAACAATTCCTGGATTTTCTTCTGGCGTGCGGTGCGGACGCTGTTCAGGTCGATCGTGGGTGCGATACGGCGTTTGTCAGTAAAAAAAATCCGGATCACCTGCCGCTCTTTACAGGGTGCGGTGTGAATGATATGCTGGCCAAAGGCGATCCTGAAACCGTTGCCAGTGCGGTGCGTGAACGTCTGGACCAGGGCGCCACAGGGGTTGCGCCGCCCGCAGATATTTACCCGGCCGCCAGAATGGAAAACATTCAGGCTTTCATCAATGCACTCCGCCGGTACGAAGAGGCATAAGGATGGTTTTTGCCATCATCCAATGAAAACTGCAGCGAACGAAATGAAGAATGGAAACTTTGCATTTTAGATGGATCGTATGCGACGGTTACTTCGCATCTTTAACACCCAGATGAGGGAGCCCTGCCAATGTCGAGGGATATGCTGGAGCGAATAAGTGCCTTTGTGAAATCCAAGGACAGTTGCGTACTGGCAACTTCAACCGGGGATAAACCCCACTGTTCGCTCATGGTGTATGTAGCGGACGACCAGTGTCGTGAAATTTACATGGTGACCCAACAGACGGGGACCAAATATGCCAATCTGAAACAAAATCCCAACGTCAGCCTGCTTATCGACACCCGGGAGGAACACCAGGGAAAAGAGAGACCGAACGCACTGGCACTAACCGTGAACGGCAGATTTGAGGAAATTCAGGACCTGGCGAGGAAAGCTGAGATCACCGGGGTCCTGTTGGAACGTCATCCCCACATGGCAGATTTCGTGAGCGACGCCCGTATCACTGTTTTCGCCGTCAAAGTAACTTCGTTCTTGTTGATGGACGGATTGACCGAATCCCATTACATGGATGTCAATGCATCATAATGAAGGATTTAGGGGGTCGTCCCATGCAAAACGCCGTTCCCGAAGCCAGAATCCGCTCCGCCAACGACGCACCGGTCAATTCCCATGGTCATTTTGTCTTGTATTGGATGACCGCCTGCCGCCGAGTAGAATGGAATTATAGCCTGGATCGCGCCGTTTCATGGGCATGGGAACTGAATAAACCCCTCGTGATCCTGGAAGCGCTTCGCGCCGGTTACCCCTGGGCTTCCGACCGGTTTCATGGGTTCATCATGGCGGGTATGTGTGACAACCGAGCGGCTTTGAAAGATCAGAACGTTCTTTATTATCCTTATGTGGAACCCATTGAAAATGCCGATAAAGGGCTCCTTGAAACGCTGGCATTGGAAGCCGCAATTGTGGTGACCGATGATTTTCCGGCCTTTTTTCTTCCGAACATGATCCGGTCAGCGGCCAAAAAGCTCACCGTACGCCTGGAGCAGGTGGATGGAAACGGTATCCTTCCCATGGCCGATGCGGATCGAATTTTCAGCACGGCCTATTCTTTCAGGCGGTTTCTTCAAAAAAATCTGATGTCTCACTTCTCTGCGCCACCAAAGGCATCTGCATTAAAAGGGCGTTCACTCAAAAAGCCATCGCGATCCCTTGTGGAAAAGATTCAAAAAAAGTGGCCTTCGGTGCCGTTACGTGATCTGAACGCCACCCCCGAAAACCTGAAACGGTATCCCATTGATCACGCGATAAGTCCGGTACCGGGCGAGGGTGGTTCGGTTCGAGGCCTCAGGATGCTCAAACGGTTTACCACGTCCGGCCTTCCCCATTACGCAGACGGTCGCAATCAGCCCGATCAGCAGGTGACCAGCGGTTTGTCCCCCTACCTTCATTTCGGGCACATCTCCCCCCATCAGGTGTTTCATGAAATAGCCCTAAATCAGAAATGGCAGCCTCAGAAAAGCGCCCAAAAAAAGGCCGACGGCAGACGGGCCGGCTGGTGGGGCATGGATGAAAACGCCGAAGCATTTCTGGATCAGCTCATCACCTGGCGGGAACTGGGGTTCAACATGTGCCGGCATAATGAAAAATATGACCAATATACGTCACTACCCCAGTGGGTGCGGGATACCCACGATGCCCATGTGAAAGACAAACGCCCTTATGTTTATGCCCTTGAGCATTTCGAGAATGCCGAAACACACGATCCCCTGTGGAACGCGGCCCAGAACCAGCTGGTGCGCGAGGGCCGCATTCACAACTATCTGCGCATGCTGTGGGGTAAAAAAATTTTTCACTGGTCGGCATCACCCCGGGAAGCCCTGGATATCATGATCCGGTTGAACAACCGCTACGCCCTGGATGGCAGAGACCCCAACTCCTACTCGGGCATTTTCTGGGTTCTGGGCCGGTATGACCGGGCCTGGGGGCCGGAACGGTCTGTTTTTGGAAAGGTTCGCTATATGAGTTCTAAAAACACCGCGCGAAAGATTCGAACGGGGGATTATGTGAAGCAGTATGCTACTCATGGCCGGCAGCCTTCTTCTTCTCACTGAGGCCGGTGATGAGGGGGATCACCAGGAAGCACATAACGAAAAAGACCACACCCTCCCAGCTGAATCGTTCAAACGCAAACCCCGCCCCCGTAATCCCGAGCCAGCCCCCTGCATAGTAGAACAGCATGTAGATGGCATTGGCTTTTCCGTGATCCCGGGAAAGTTTCCGGTTGAGCAATCCCACAGCCACTGCATGGATGGTGAAAAATCCCGCGCAGACGCCCAATAGGCCCATGATCACGGCTGTCACCCAGGGGATCAGCAGCAGAAGCAATGCCGCGGCTTCGATGATGGTCGCAACAATCAATATCCGGCCACCGCCGAACCGGTTGCTGAAACGGCCGGCCACCGGTCCCAGAAATATCCCCAGGACATAGACCAGATAAATGAGGGTGGTCAATTCCGTTGAAAAATGAAAGGGCGCACCTTCCATTCGATAGGGCAGAAAGTTGAAGATCGGCGAAAAAATCAAAAGGGCACCGGCACCACAGCTGTAAATGAGCACCAGATCTTTACGTTTGAGGAGTGACAGAAGGCCGCTTTTTGATGCATTGGATGGGCTGCCCACACTTTTCGTGCGCGGCAATACCAGCACTGCGGCCGATGTTGCCGCCAGGATAAGGCCTGCAGCGGAGAAAAAAGCATATCGCCAGTGAAGGGGTGGATGGATAAAGCCGCCCAGAAGACGGCCGCTTAAACCACCCAGAACCGTAGCGGACACATAGGACCCCATAACCACGCTCAATCGGGGGCCGGGCAGGGTTCGCGCCAGCCAGGCGGAGAGGCTGGTGGTGAGCGCCGGAATAAAGAGCCCTTGAAAGAACCGTGCCGCCACCAGAATCTTGAAGTCATGGGTCAGGGCAGAGACCATGCCGCCTGCCGCCACGCAAATGCCGCCGGTCAAAAGGATGGGATGGATGGATATCTTGTCGGATAAAGATCCGAAAAAGAGGCTCGAAAGCACAATTCCAAATATTACCGCCGAAACCGTAAAGGACACCTTTACGGGGGTCACCTGGAATTCATGCTGCAGCACCGGCAGCACGGGCTGCGTGATATAGATATTGGCAAATGATGCCGACACCAGCGCGAATACAACAGCTTGTAATTTGAAAATGTCCTTTTTCATGGTTTCGGATCTCTTTATATGAAATGTGCGGATTTTATGCTAGAAAATTAAATATCTTTATTGATAATAATCATAAAATTTAATGAGTAACCAAATAAATATAAAGCAAAAATTGAAATAACATGCGGAATGGGTTCGCAACAATAGGTATTGACCGGCCATGAGCATTCGTATAGAGTGGTTGAAGGATGAAAAGGGTTTCCCTTAGGAATCGTAAACGTGGTGTGGGATCTGAATCCTGAAATCCCGGCCATCATTCTGACAGGCGTCGGTGAAAACGGGCTCAGACGCAAATCGTTGCGCCCGGAAGTTGATTTGTATCTCGAAAAATCGATCACACCGAAAGAGCTGCTCGAAACCATTCGGCAACTGGGAAAAGTGAACCATAAAAACTGAAAGGAACCCTGCATGAACAACCCAAGCACTGATGTCGCTCCCGTTGATGGGAAAATCTGGGAACTCACACTGTATAAGGTGGGCGGTTCACCCTCTTCAATAAAGGCGGAAACCCATCTTCGAAAGTTGTGCGATCACTACCTTTTAGACCGCTATCATCTGAAGGTGGTCGATATCCGGGACCGTTCGGCCCCCCTGCCACCGGATATCCTGGCTGCGCCCACCGTGGTTCGCACATTCCCGCGGCCTGAACGGCGCGTCATCGGGGACCTTTCCGCAACGGAAAAAGCCGTAGAAGGCCTTGGGTTACGGGATGCCCTGGTTGAAGCTTGAGATGCAATGATAATGGCCCATGAAGGACCCGAAAAAAATGAGTGGATATACAGAGGAAAAAGAAATGAATAATCGTACGGATTCAAAAACGGCGGTTTTAAAGTCCTTAAGCAAAACGCCCACCGGGATTCAGGGCCTCGATGAAATTACCGGAGGCGGTCTTCCAAAGGGTCGACCCACCTTGGTTTGCGGCGGCGCCGGTTGCGGAAAGACCGTGCTGGCCATTGAATTCCTGGTCCGGGGAATTGAGCGTTTTGATGAAAATGGCGCTTTCATCACCTTTGAAGAAACCGCGGACGAATTGACGGAAAATACCGCCTCCCTCGGTTTCGATTTGAAGGCGCTGACCCATGATAAACGACTGTCTCTGAAACAACTGTACTACGAGCCTGTCAACGACGTGGAAACAGGCGACTATGATCTGAGCGGTCTTTTTGCCCAGATCGGGTCTGCCATAGACTCGGTAAAGGCCCAACGGGTGGTCATTGACGGCATCGAAACCCTTTTTTCCTATTTTTCCCGGGAACAGATCGTTCGGGCGGAACTGAAACGGCTGTTTCGCTGGTTGAAGGAAAAGGGCGTGACGGCGATTGTGACCTGTGAAGCGGGTCCCGGTCAGCAAATCACCCGGCGCGGCATCGAGGAATATATCTCCGATTGCGTGATTTTCCTCAGCCAGCGGGTTCAGGATCAGATTTCCATCCGTCGCTTGCATATCATCAAATACCGAGGATCCGTTCACGGCGCCAACGAATACCCCTTTCTGCTGACCGAAAAGGGCTTTTCGGTTCTCCCCGTCACCTCCATCGGCCTCGAATACGAGGCGCTCACGGAAAGGATGCTCACCGGCATTGAAGGGCTGGACCGTATGTTTGAGGGAAAGGGGTATTTCAAGGGGAGCGGCATTCTCATTTCCGGCACCGCGGGAACGGGAAAATCCACCTTTGCCGCCTGTTTTGCCGCCGCCAATTGCCGAAGGGGCGCCCGCACCCTTTATTTTTCCTTTGAGGAGTCGGCCCCCCAGATTGTTCGCAATATGCAGTCCATAGGCATGGATTTGGCCCCCTTTGTGGAAAAAGGCCTTTTGAAATTCGACGCCGTACGTCCGACCCTGCATGGACTGGAAATGCATCTACTGAACATGAACCGGCTGATCCAGGATTTTGCGCCGGATGCCGTCATTCTTGATCCCATCAGCAACTTAACAACCGTTGGGTCTCTTCCGGACGTCAAGCTCATGTTCCTTCGCATACTGGACACCCTGAAAAAAGCGAATATCACCTGTCTGTGTACGGACCTCACAAACGGAGGGCGTGCCATTGAAGCCACCGATGTGGGGGTGTCGTCCATCATGGATACCTGGATCCTGCTGCAAAACCATCCCAGGGACCGCCGCCGGGAACGATCGGTCTATATTCTGAAATCACGGGGCATGTCCCATTCCAACGAAATGCATTCCTTCGAAATGAAAAACGATGGGATCCATATTCAGCCATCCTCTGAATGAACCCTATTTGGCCTGTCTTCCCGTTACGACATCGTAAAGAAATATGGGGGAAGAATTGAGGATCAAAAAAAATGTCGGACGATCAAAAATCAAAGGCTGATTTGATTGAAGAACTCACCACACTGCGTCGTCAGCTGAAGACGTCCGAGGTAAGTTGTAGTGAAAATCTGAGCACCGTTATCCGGGACAGTGTCGACGGCATCCTGGTGGTGGATCCGAAGGGCGTGGTGCTTTTTGCCAATCCGGCCGCGGAACGGATCCTCATGCGCCCAAGCGCTGAAATGCTGGGCACAACCCTGGGAGTGCCTACCGTTGAAAGCGACAGCACTGAAATGGATTTATTGATGCCTGAAGGGGATTCGGTGCCGGTGGAACTTCGGTCAAACAAAACGGTCTGGGAGGGCCAACCGGCCATCTATGTTGCATTAAGGGATTTGACGGAACGGCGAAACGCGGAAGCGGCCCTGCGGGAGAGCGAGGCGAAATACCGTGCCCTATTCGAAACCATGGCTCAGGGGGTGTTATACTTTAATGCTGAGGGGAAATTTGTTTCCGCCAATCCGGCAGCCCGGCGGATGCTGGGTCTTCCGCCCGATCAGTTTATAGGAATGGACGCCGGGGATCTGAGATGGCGGCTTGTTCAGGAAGACGGCAGCGACTTCCCCGTGGAAAACCTTCCCTCAAGGATTGCCTTCAGAACGGGCAGGAAGGTTTCAAATGTTGTTATCGGCTTTAAAAATGCCCACGATGATACCCGCCGGTGGATTCGCGTGAACGCCACCCCCCAGTTCAAGCCCGGGGAAGAAAGACCTTTCCAGGTCTATGCGACCGTTGAAGATATCACTGAAAGCAAGAAAGCCTTTGATCGAACCCAGCGCCTTGCGAGCATTGTCCAGTCCACGGGAAATGCGATTATTTCAAAGACCCTCGATGGAACCATTACAACGTGGAATCCAGCGGCAGAGCGGATGTACGGCTATTGTGCCGAGGAAGCCATCGGAAGGAACATCGCCATGCTCGTTCCCGATGAAGCGAAAGCAGATTTAGAAAAAACCCTTGAAGGCATTCGCAGGGGGGACAGGGTTGCGAACTACGAGACCGTTCGACGTGGAAAAGACGGGACACTCATTGATGTTTCTCTAACGGTATCCCCGATCCACGACGAAGCCGGCCATGTGGTGGGTTCCTCCGCCATTGCTCAGGATATCAGCCAATTGAAACGGGCGGTTGCGGAGCGTCAGGTCATGGAAGAACAGTTCCATCAATCACAGAAACTGGAATCCATCGGCCGGCTCGCGGGTGGTGTGGCCCATGACTTCAACAACATGCTGAATGTGATTCTGGGGTACGGGGAACTCATGCTGACCAAGCTGCAGGAAGCCGATCCCCTGTGGGAATATACCAGGGAAGTGGTTGAGGCGGGAAAACGGGCCGCGGCCCTGACCCGGCAACTCCTGGCCTTCAGCCGAAAGCAGACCCTCCAGCCGCGGGTGCTTAATTTGAATGATATCATCAGCAACCTGGAGAAAATGCTCGGAAGGCTTATTGGCGAAGACATCCGGTTGACCACTGCCCTGGCTGAAGATCTGTGCCGTGTTGAAGTAGATCCGGGGCAGATTGAACAGGTGATCATGAACATCGCCGTCAACGCCCGCGATGCCATGCCCCAGGGGGGGGTGTTGACCATCGAGACCCGCAATGCGGCGCTGGACGCTCGGTATGCACAAGACCATATCAGTGTCGTGCCTGGAGACTATCTGTTGCTTGCCATGACCGATAACGGTTGTGGAATGGACGAAACGACCCGGGAAAAGTTGTTCGAACCGTTTTTCACCACCAAGGAAAAAGGGAAGGGAACGGGTCTGGGGCTCGCAACGGTTTACGGTATCATCAAGCAGTCCAAAGGGTATATCTGGGTTTACAGTGAGCCGGGAAAAGGGACGGCCTTTAAGATTTATCTGCCCTGCACTGCCACCCCGCAATCCTCAAGGGAGGTGACGGCTGTACCCGAAGAGACCCGGGGGAGTGGACAAACGATTCTGGTGGTGGAGGATGAAGCCGCACTTCGGAAACTGTGCGCGGCGGTTCTGAAAAAAGCGGGCTATCAGGTTCTTGTGGCAGGCAATGGCGGCGAAGCCTTGCTGATGATTGAGGAAAAGAAGGCGCAGCCCGATCTGGTCCTCACCGATGTGGTCATGCCCGAAATGAGCGGCAAGATCCTGGTGGATCGCCTGAGAAAGACCCTTCCCCATATCAGGGTCCTGTTCATGTCCGGGTATACGGATGATGCCATTGTGCCGCACGGGGTTCTGGATGCAGATATACCGTTCATCGAAAAACCCTTTAACACCAGGGCGTTGATAAATAAGATTGGAGAACTTCTTCGAAAATGACGTGGGTGATGATTCCATTCAGAAAGTAACAGGAGATTTCTCCAATAGGGAAAATGTCCTCCTCGGCCTCGATCTGATTGAATTTGACGAAAAGCACTAGTGTTCCGTCATAGATGACAGAACTCTCGTCTGACTGTGAATAACCGTTTAAGAAAGCACAAGATGGGCAATTTGCAAAGACCTGAAGTCCAACGCATCCTGATGGTGGACGACGACAAGCTTGTCCTGTCATTCATGAATGACCTCCTGAGACGGGAGGGGTATGATGTCATGACGGTCCCGGACGGTCTTGCCGCCCTGGATATACTCAAAACCCACACCCCCCATGCGATTTTCCTGGATCTGATCATGCCCGGCATTGACGGGAAGAAGCTGTGCCGGGCCATTCGGAAAATGGAGAGGTTCAAAGACGTCTATATCACCATCCTTTCCGCCACCCTGGCGGAGGAGTCGTTCCACATGACCGAACTGGGAGCGAATGCCTGCATTGCCAAGGGGTCCCTTGCCGAGATGGGGCAAAACGTCCTTTGGGTCCTTCGTGAGCCCGACGCAGCTTCATCCCGATGCGCGTCCGGTGAAATACTCGGCATCGAAAATGTTCATCCCCGGACCATGACCCGAGAGTTGCTTTTTCAAAAAAATTATTTCGATAGAACCATGACGAAAATGTCCCAGGGAGTCGTGGAACTGGCCCCTGAAGGGCGGATCCTTTCCGCCAACCCCGCGGCCCTGGCGCTGATTTCCATTCCGGAAGAGCAGCTGCTGGCTTCCCCGTTTACGGATCTCTTTGAAGGAGAAGACCGCCGCCGTGTAGACGCACTCTTTAACCCATCGAACGGACAGGCGCGAAGCATCCCCTATGAAAGCCCCGTAACCTTGAACGGGCATATCTTATCCCTGGAAACGGTCCCGCACCCGGAGGGTGAAACCGCCCTGACCGTTTTCATGACCGATGTCTCCTGGCGCAAAAGGGAAGAGGCATCCCTAAGGGAAAAAAGTTCTCGGTTGGCAAAGGTCATATCCAACAACAGCGATGCCATGATCGTTGCGGACAAAGAAGGCATGGTTCTTTATGTGAACCCGGCGGCTGAGGCAATTTTCGGCCGGGAATCCAGCACTCTTGTTGGTACGTATTTTGGTTTTCCCCTCGTGGGTGACGATACGGCGGAACTTGACGTGATCAACCGGAGCGGCGAGGCGCGGAACGTGGAAATGCGCGTGGTGGAAACGGAATGGAATGGGGCGCCGGCTCATCTGGCTTCCATCCGGGATACCACAGAGCGAAACAGGATGCTGAGCGCGCTCGAAGAAGCCAACCGGAAAATCGTTGAACAACAGGAAAAACTGGTGGAAGAGGAACGGCTGAAGGTCATGTTGCAGATGGCCGGGGCCACGGCCCACGAATTGAATCAGCCCCTGAGCGGGTTGCTGGGCAATGTGGAACTGCTTGAAATGAGCAGCGATGATCCAAAGCTGTTTTCGGAATGCCTGCGGGATATCAAAACGGCGGGGAAACGGATCGCCGAGACGGTCAAAAAAATCCAGAATATCCGTTATTATGAAACAAAGCCTTATGCTAAAAACGGTGTCATTATTGACATTGATCAGGATGTCCATATCCTCTCCATCGAAAATTCAGACGTGGATTTTGAAACCATTGAGGCGGTCTTCCAGGGGATGGATCGTGTGCATTTGCGCCGGGCCAAAGGCATCGCGGAGGCCATTTCTCTGTTAACCCAGGGTGACATCGACCTGATCCTGCTGGACTACGAGTTGCCCGATGGAAACGGTTTTGATTTCATGGAAATAACGCGGGAAAGAGGGATTGAAACGCCGGTGGTAATTTTGACCGACGCAGGGGATGAAATGATCGCATCCCGATTGATCCGCGAAGGGGTTTTCGACTACCTGACCAAGGCCGTTTTTAATGCGGAGCTCATTTCCCGGTGCCTATCGAACCTTTTGGAAAAGACCCGTCTTGAACGGGAAATCCGCCTTGCCCAGGAAAGGGTGGGCGTGATGGCCGTGACGGATACCCTGACCGGCCTTCACAACCGCCGGTATCTTTTCGAAGCCCTTGGTCGGGAAAAGAAAAGGGCTCAAAGATATGGCTCGGATCTGGTGGTGTGCATGATCGATCTGGATCATTTCAAGCGGATCAACGACACCTACGGCCATCCCGCCGGGGATACGGTCCTCTCCGGGATCGGTACACTGCTCAAACGCTGGGCGCGGGAGACCGATAGTCCGTGCCGGTACGGCGGGGAGAAATTTGCCGTGGTCCTTCCGGAAACCAGTTTGGAAGGGGGCCGTATCGCGTGTGAGCGGCTGCGGCGCATGGTGGCCGAACACCGGTTTGAGCATGAAAATCTGGCGCTTGATGTGACCATCAGCATCGGAATGGCCCATTATGACCAAACGTCGGAAGAAACGGTTTCGGACCTCATGAAAAATGCGGATGCGGCTCTCTACCGGGCGAAGAGTGAAGGTCGCAACAGGGTGGTGGAATCGTATCGACGTCAAACACTCTGCTGATGAAAGGGTAGAACGGTCATGAAAAGGTGGAAAATTTTGGTGGTGGATGATGAGCCACAGAATCTTCGCCTCATGGAAATCATGTTGACGCCCCTGGGGTATGATGTCCATTTGGCGGAAAGTGGTGTGATGGCACTTCAAAGGATCGAAAGCATTACCCCCGATTTGATCCTGCTGGACGTTATGATGCCGGATATGGACGGGTTTCAAGTGCTGGAGCGTCTCAAGAATAATGATGCTACCCGTATTATTCCCATCGTGATGGTAACGGGCCTCGGAGACCGGGAGGATCGCCTTAAAGGTCTGGAGGCGGGTGCGGATGATTTTGTGCAAAAACCGGTGGATGCCACGGAGCTGAAGGCGCGGGTGCGATCACTTCTGAGAGTCAAAGCCTACCAGGATCTTCTTCTTCAGGGCCAGGAAAAGCTGGAAAGGGAGGTGGCGCGTCGAACAGAACAACTCAGCGAAGCCCTTGAAGAAATTAACCGGGCTGCCGCGGCGGCGGAAGCAGCCAATGTGCTTAGAGGAGAATTTTTGGCCAATATCAGCCACGAACTGCGAACGCCCCTTAACGGCATTGTGGGAATGACCGAGCTCGTTCTTTCGACGGACCTCACGGAAGAACAGCAGGAGTATATGGAAATGGTCCAGAAGTCGGCGGACAGACTTTTGGACCTGATCGACAAAACCCTTGATTTTTCGGAGATTGAAACAGGGGTGATGGCACTGGAACCGGCCCCATTGGAGGTCAGTGAATGGCTGGACGACATTGCCAGAATGCTGCTTCCAAAAGCCATGGAAAAAGGAGTTGCGCTCAATGTGTCCATGGACCATAACCTGCCGGAATGGCTTATAGGAGATGCCGTGCGGCTGCGTCAGGTACTGGTGAATCTGGCGGGAAACGCCATCAAATTCACCGAAGAAGGGGAAGTGAATATTCGTATTTCCCTGGAATCTGATGATGACGGGTTAAACCGGCTGCTTTTTGAGATTAGGGATACGGGGATCGGAATCCCCGCTGAGCACCAGGAACGGATTTTCGATGCTTTCACCCAGGTGGACAGTTCCTCCACCCGTCGCTATGAAGGGATCGGGCTGGGACTCTCACTGGCCAGCCGTCTGGTGGACATGATGAACGGCCGGATTGGTTTGGAGAGCCGTGAAGGCGAAGGAAGCCGATTCTGGTTCAGTGTGCCCATGGCGCCGAAATAAAGAAAGTTGATTTAAGATGCGTCATAACAAATTCCCACTTCATCAGGGCTGCCGCGGATTTTCTCACTTTGATTACCGATTCGGTTGGGGATGTGCTGGACGGGGAATGAGCCGTCAGCAGATTACACCCGGGGCGGCTTTTCCAATTCATTTCTGAGGGCGATGCCGAGTTCTTTCATGCCGTAGGGCTTTTTAATGTAGTGGGCACCCAGCGCTTGCGAAATCTCAACGTCTTCCGTTCTGGCATACCCGGTCGCAATAATCGCTTTTTGGGTCGGCCGAATCTTCAATATGGTTTCATAGGTTTCCCGGCCGTTGATCCCTTTGGGCATGACCATATCCAAAAGTACGAGATCCACCGGTTTCTCTTTTACGTATTCTATGGCCGCTTCTCCGCTGGCAACCGATTGAGCGGTGTAGCCCAATCGTTCGAGTATGCTGCAGGCAATCCGGCGCTGCCTTTCTTCATCGTCCACCACCAGAATGGTTTCTCCGTGGCCAAGATACGGAGAGAGACCTTCATCCTCCTTTTCGCCGGTTACGGCATCCCGGTTAACGGGAAAATAGAGCTCAAAGTGCGTTCCCTTTGAGCTGGAACGGATCTTGATGTAGCCGTTATGATCCTGAACGGTGTTCCAGACCACCGCTAGGCCCAGTCCCGTACCGCTTCTTCCCATGACTTTCTTGGTATAGAAGGGCTCAAAGACTCTTTCAAGATCTTCAGGTGAGATGCCGGAACCGTCATCGGATACGAAGAGCATGACATATTCACCATTTCGGATATCCTCAGAGCCCCTGCGGGGTTCATCCAGATAGCGGTTTAAGGTTGATATGGTCACGGTACCGTTTCCCGTAATAGCCTCTGAAGCGTTAATGACCAGATTCATCAACACTTTTTTCATGTGAATAACAGAACCGCTCATGTTCAGAAGACCGGGGCTCAGTTTCGTGGTGAATTGAATCAAGGCATGGCGGTTTTTGAGTTTCCGGAATTCGGGAGAGTCCAGATATTCCTTTACAATGGTGTTGAGATTCAGTACGCGTTTTTCCGTGGCCACTCCTCGGGCCATGGTCAGCAGGTCCGAGACCACATCGGCGGCGCGTTTTCCTGCTTCCTGCATGGTTTTGATCGGGTTTCGAAGGGGGCTGCTTTCGGGTAAATCCAGCAGGAGCAGCTCAGGGTAGCTGACGATTCCGGACAGAATGTTGTTCAGGTCATGGGCCACGCCGCCGGCCATGAGCCCGATGGCCTCCATCTTCTGAGATTGGACGATCTGATTCTGAAGGCGTTTGATCTCTCTCTGGGACAGGATTTGTTCCGTTACATCTCTGCCGGTGCCACTGATATAAGATTCTCCATCATCAGGGATTACAAGGGAGTTCCGGTATTCGATGTAGATCTTTTTGCCATCTTTGGTGAGATAGCTTGTAATGCCGTTAACATAACCCTGCGATTTAATCTTTTCCAGGTATTCATTTTCGAAAAAAGGCTTGATTTCCGGTTGCATGAAGTCCGATACGGATTTTCCAATCAGTTCATCCTTTTGGTAACCGAACAGTTTGATGACCGCCTGATTGACGGATATGAAACGGCCCTCAAGATCCTGAATGAAAATTAGATCCGTTATGGAATCGAACAGATCACGATATCCCTTTTCCGATTTCAGAAGCCTCTTTTCCATACGCTTCCGCTCGGTGATGTCTTCGCCGGAGCTGAGGGTGCCGACGATCTTTCCCTGATCGTTTCGCAGTGTGGCATTATGCCATGCCATCATTTTTTCCCGTCCTGTAGATGTGATAATCTTTTGCTCAAAGTATTCCGCGCCTTCAGTTTGATCATCCATGAGCTGTTGAAAAACCTTTTGCGTTTCAAAAACATTTTCGTCGGCCAGAAAATTCTGAAACCAGTTTTTCCCTATGATATCCGTTTCGGCGCCTTCAAGGATTTCGAGCCCTTTTCGATTCACCAGTGTGATCATTCCCGAATCGTCCAACGCAAGGATCATGACAGCGGCCACATCCAGGTAGTTTTGCGATCGGTCTCTTTCGATTTTCAGTTCGCGGGTGCGCATCTCCACTCTTTTTTCCAGTTCTTTCCATGCCTTCTCCTGCTCCCGTGTTCTGAAAAGGATTTTGTCTTTTTCATGGGTCGCGGCAAGTCCTCTTAAGAGAAACGATACGGAAAGGCCGGTGATTACATTGAGCAGGATAAAACTGATACCTGCCGCCAACATGGCTTCCCACGTTTTGAAAAAGGGGAATGACTGCCCGAACTGTCCGGTGCTGAGAAGCCAGAAAACCAATACCATTGTCAAGGTGTTCAGAATAATGGCGAAAACGGCGGCTTTTGTTCCCAGCAGAACACCCGCAATGATCGCAAAAGTAAACAACCACAGAGGACCGCCGCTCAACGGTCCCACAGATAAAATAACCGCCAGGCCGATGGCATAGAGCAGCAGCGACGTGATGACAGCCCGAACCTTATACTTGAGGGAACTGAATGCAAGGCCGAAAACAACTATTACGGCTCCTGTGTCTATGATGGCCAGCCCCCGGGCTGTTTCCCTGACCAGCAAGGGAATTGCGGCGATGAGCGCGAAAAGACTCAATCCCAATCCAGTGAACAGAATGGCCAGCAGAATACGTGCACGCCAGTAGAGAAGCGGGTCTTTCTCAACCTGGTTCGGAGGGATCATCCGGATCATGGCAAAATGTTGAAATTTTTCAAAAACCTCCTGCAGGTAGCGCTCTCGTTTCATGGGGATTCCCTGTCAGAAATCAATTGCATTTTTTTCCAAAATTCAAATCGAACTGTTCGATATATTATGAAATTTTTCGTTTAGATATCTTCATATTACCCATGTATCAAAGGTGAGGTCAATTCATTTCTGGTGCGCCATCACGGATCGGGTCAACATGTCTTGTTGTTAAGCAGCATGCTTGAATAAAAAGGGGTTTGCCTCCTTTTCAGTGCAGTTGACATACAGAATCTGCTTCATTATAGTTTCATTTTGAAAGATATTTGCAGCGTCAACTTTTTGAAAAGGAGTGGTATGTTTGGGCCGTCGAAAATTCTATGACATATCCGTGTCTCTGGGCGGCGAATCCATTGATTACCCTGGAGATACGCCATATCAACGAAAAATGGTGCAGACCTTTGAAAATGGAGATTTATGCAATCTTTCCGAGATAACCATGAGTGCCCATGCGGGGACCCACGTGGATGCGCCGAAACATTTTTTTGAAGAAGGGAAAACCATCGATGCGTTACCGGTGGAAAAATTTCTTTTGAAAGCGGTGGTGGTCCATGTGCAAAACAGTGTGTCAGTTGAACCCGCGGACCTGGAGAAGGTGACGGTCCAAAGTGGTGAGGCAATCCTGTTCAAAACCCGCAATTCCACCGAAGGATTGATTGAACAGGGTGTGTTTGAGGAAGGTTTTGTTTATCTCACCAGAAAAAGCGCTGACTGGTGCCTTCAAAAAGGGGTGGGACTGGTCGGTATTGACTATATCAGCATTGAAAAGTACGGCTGCGGCAGTTCTCCGGTACACCGCAAACTTCTTAAAAAAGGCATTCCCATCCTTGAAGGGATTAATCTCAAGAGTGTCCCCGCGGGGGTTTACACCCTTTACTGTTTTCCCCTGAAGATCAGGGATGGCGAGGGGGCTCCGGTTCGCGCTGTTTTGATGGACTAAAAGCAGCCTGAAACGCTATTTTTGATTTTTACACGGGTTTCTTTTCCAGATCATCCAGGGAGAGTTCAAGGTCCAAGGGTTCAATATCCAGATCCGAAAAAAGCGCTGCTTCCTTTCCCTCGTCAAGGGTCACGGTTTGGTCGGCATCGGTTTTTGCGCTTTCGATCTCTTCGAGATCGTTAAGCAACACCTCTTTGTTGATTTCGTCCGAATTCCAAAAACCTTTCTTATCACCCGCGATGTTATCAGGCGGTTTGCTCCCTTTGTCGGATGCTTCTTCCACCTCAAAGACAATCTCATCAGAGGTGTCTTTCCCGTCAGCCCGGTCATCCGGCTCATCCAATTCAAAAAGGATTTCATCTTCCGCGCCGGCCTTTTCTGCGGGCATCTCCGAATCGTCGGTTTCCTCATCAAGGAAAAGCCCTAATTCATCGGGTTCAGCAGCCGTTTCCCCGGGCGACCCCGGGTGTTTTTCTGACGGAATTGTTACTGTTTCCTGAAAAGCCGGCCCTTGACGGTCATCCGTGGGGCCATTTATGAAGTCCTCCTTATCAAGGGGGTCCCTGTCAATATTTTTAATTTCATCTTCGTTGGCATTCGAGTCCAGATCAAAGCGGATCTCGTCTTCGGCCCTTTTCAGGGGTATCAGGTGTTCCTCTCCGGAATCACTTGTTCCAAAATCAATCTCGTTGTTTGAAGCAGCCTGTGTTTCGGGTGCCTCCGGCATGCTTTCGTCGCCGTCGAGATCGTCCAACGCAATTAATAAATCCTCTGAATCCAAGTCTCCGTAAGCGTTACCATAAAGATCCAGTTGCGTAGCGCCTGGTAAAGCATTCGGGTTTTCAGAATTTCCCGGCCCGATGAGAGACGCCAGAAAGAAAGGGGGATTTGGTTTGCTGGACGAAAATTTCAATTTGGCTTGTACTTCAGCATTATCGTTTCCACATTTCGGGCAAACCTGATTATAGTCGAAACTGGTATAACTGCACTTGGGGCATTTCATAGTGAAGACTCCCTTTTACCACTTTTACAATTTTCAAGGGCTTCCCTGGCCAACTGGTCACAATGTTGGTTTTCAGGATGCCCATTGTGCCCTTTAACCCATTTCCACTGGACTTCGTGGGGCTGGCTCAATCGCAGCATTTCCTGCCACAGGTCTTTGTTCAGAACCGCTTTCTTCTGGGAATTCTTCCAGTTGTTTTTGATCCACCCGTGAATCCAATGGGTCATGCCCTGCATGACGTACTGGCTATCGGTTGTGATGATGATTTTGCATGGCCGTTTCAGGCAACGAAGTGCTTCAATGACGGCCATCATTTCCATACGGTTGTTGGTGGTTTGTCGTTCACAGCCTGAAATTTCTTTTGTAACCTTGCCATACCGGAGCAGGGATCCATAGCCGCCCGGACCAGGATTGCCGCTGCAGGCCCCATCCGTGAAGATTTCAACAGCTTGACCCGAACTCCGGTTCATGCCATTAGTTTTTGGTGAATCGACCATGAATGACGAAAGTGATCAGCGGCATTTCCGGATAATTGGTTTTCAATTTAAATATGCCGTTAAAGTTATGGCTCTCCTCCGGTATGGTCGAGAAGTTGATGCGATATTTTTGTCCCTTTTCCAGCGTTTCAACGGTGTATTTCAGTTTGTCTTTAAGACTGAATTCGGCAATGGTAAGGTTCAATGATCTATTGCTTTCAGCTCGAATGTCCACTGATTTGGTGATTTCCATCCCCTCTTTTCCGTACAGGCGGATGTAGCGGGAGGAAACATAAATGGGTGGTTTTTGCACCTTTGCATTTCTTTCAACAGGCTTCTGCCCGATGCCGCTTGAAGAAGGCTTGGAAGGAATTGTTGCCGGTTTGAAGCGGCCGTTAATAGTCAGGCTGATTTCCGGTTTTTCCGGATAGTTGGTTTTGAGTTTCAGGATTCCCCGGAAGTTTTCTTTGACGTCAGGAACGGAGGTGAATCGGACGCGGTAAGCTTTTCCCTTTTCAACCGTCTCAATGTTGTATTTCAGTTTGTTTTGAAGGGTGAATTCATCAACCGTAAGAATGAGTGGTTTGTCCAGTTCCGCCTGGATACTAACGGTCTTCTGCACCGGTTTGTCACCACCGTTGTACAGGTGAATATAACGGGAAGACACATGAATGGGAACTTTAACCGTAGCTTTAATCACCAATGCGATATTTTCCGTTTCAGGATCGTTGGTTGTAACACGGGCGGATTTGCGAATGTCCCCCTGGTATCCTTTTGTATCGACTTTTAAAGTGATTTTTCCTTCCCCGCCCGGGGGAACGGCCGTATCAAAACTGGCCACGGTACAGCCTCAACCGGGTCTGACGCTGATGATTTTAAGCGGTTCATCGCCTTTGTTGAGGATCTTGAATGTGTGTTCCAGCGCGACACCTTCCTTGACCTCCTTAAAATCGAATTCCCGTCCTTCCACAGCTATCCTGGGTCCTTTGTGGTCCTGAGCCAGAACCGTTTCTCCCCAAACAGCGATGGAAAGAAGTCCCATGACCAATAAGAGCAGTTTTTTCACCAACGTCTCCTCCTTAATTGTTAGAAGCAAGTGTTGCATCAAGCAGCTATCTTCTGACGCAGTTGATAGGTTAAGACATCCATTGTAATCGTAAAATCCATGTTCTCAACCAGACAGCAGTCAGGAGCGTTAATACGGGCTGGAGCGAAGTTCAAAATGGCGTTCACATGCCCTTCCATGAAAAGATCCGCCACGCCCTGTGCTTCAGAGGCAGGGGTCGTGATAACACCGATTTCAATGTTCAGATCCCGTATGGCGGTCTTTAATTCCCTGATATCCCGAATCCTCATGCCCCCGGGAAGGGGCATTCCGATTCTGTCCAGGGCGTTGTCAAAGGCCGCTACACACTTGAACCCCCTGAGGGCCAGATCCCTGTGCAGGAAAATGGCGCAGCCCATGTTGCCCATACCGGCGATGCCGAAATTCCAGTCGCGGTTAAGGGAAAGTATTTTTTTTATCTGGGCCTGAAGATCAATGACGTCGTAACCCACTCCCCTGACACCGAATTCTCCAAAATAACCGAGATCTTTTCTGACCTGCGCCGGATTGATCTGGCATAACCACGCCAGCTTTTCAGAAGAAACCATTCGATACCCGTCAAACTCCAGCAGCTCCAGTTGCCGGTAATACATGGAAAGCCGGGTGATGGTCGCTTTTGGTATCTTTTTTGTTTTGATCATTTACGTAACCTTGATTCTCCCAACCTGCGCAAGTTGACGCAGTAACACGATATTGTAAAAAATACAATTTTCTTATATTATATGCAAACTTTTAAAAAATCAAAAAAATATCAAAAGAATGCCAAAATGAGCGGCGCCTTGGACAAAAGAGGGGCATGATCAAGAAGCAGCGATGGATGAGATTCTTTATTATAGCCCATCAATTTTGATTCGGAAAAGGAGATGCCAACATGGATGAAACGGTTCGTTCCGCCATCATGGAGCGGGTTTCTAAGGAGGGATATGCGGAAAAACTGGGATTGAAGCTGGTTGAATTGTCTTCCGGCCGGGCCGTTGTGGAAATGATGCCTCAAAAGGATGATGAAAACATCTTTGGCATGGTCCATGGCGGCGCCATTTTTTCGCTCATGGATGAAGCATTTCAGGTCTCGTGCAACTCCCACGGAAGAATGGCCGTGGCGCTTAATGTGAATGTCACCTTTCACGCCCCACCGCCCTTTGGTCAGGTGCTGAGAGCCGAATCAAAGGAGCGCCACCGTTCGAAAAAGACGGCTACCTACCATATCACCGTCACCGATGAAACGGGCACACTCATCGCCTCCTGCCAGGCCCTTGCCTATCGAAAAAAAGAGCCCCTGCCATTTTTGGCGGACCCTTCGACAAGATGACGCAATCGTTTGACAAAAAACACACACTTTCATATAGTTTACCGTCAAAATGAGTGAAGGGGAAAAGATTGGAAAAAGAGCTGTGTATTTCAAAGGAAGACATTCAACGGCGTGTTGAGGCGCTTGCAAAAGAGATCAGTTCGGATTATGAGGGAAAAGAGCCCGTTTTGATCGGCATTTTGAACGGTGCCGTTTTTTTCTTTGCCGATTTGATGCGCGCCATTGATATTCCCACCAAAATGGACTTTGTTCGAGCGGCCAGCTATGGTTCAGGGACGGAGTCCAGCGGCAGGGTTCGTTTAACCAAAGACATTGAAATTCCCATTGAGGGAAAGCCCGTTATTTTGGTTGAGGATATCGTGGATTCCGGTCTGACCCTTTCGTACCTGATGGAACAATTTGCTCGAAGAGGGGCTGCTTCCTTGAAAATTTGCGCGCTCATCGATAAACTGGAGCGAAAAGAAAAGGATGTTTATGTAGACTATTGTGGATTTCAGATTCAGGAAGGATTTCTGGTGGGTTACGGACTTGATTGTAATGAAGAATATCGACATTTACCTGAGATCTATCGCTTGAAATAAACAACCCGAAAATGGGGTTGAGGAAAATCCATTTCGTGGGAGGGTATTATGGTCATCCGGTGTGAAAGCTGCCAAACGGAGTTCAACCTAGATGAATCTCTGCTTAAAGAAGAGGGGACAAAAGTCAGGTGCTCCCAGTGTCTCCATGTTTTTAAGGCGTTTCCTTCTTCGCCAGAGCTTCCGGGCGATAGGGATGAACGCCCTGAAATTTCCGAAGACGTCGCCCCCGTCGCTGATGAAAAGACCGATGTCGCTGTTTCGGAAGAGGCGTTTATACAAAAGGATGACGAAAGTATGGCGGTGGAAGAGGAATCTGACCTGGATTTGATCTACCGCGATGTTTTCAGCGGGGATAATAGCGATACCGTCCATGGGAAAATCGAATCAGAGGTCGTGTTTGATGACCCGTTCGAAGAAGCCGATCGCGATGAAGAGGAGCCGGCTGAAAGACCACCTACGGTCTTTCCGGGCATGGATACACCGGAACCGGATCAAGATATTTTTGAAAGGAAAGAACCACTAAAAAGAACAACGAAAAAGACGCCCGAACGGGCACCCGGCTCCCAAAAGAAATCTTCAAGGCCGGTGCTTATTGTGATTCTTTTTATCGTTTTGGGGGTTGCGGCCGCATACTATGTTTGGAAAGAAGATTTGATGCCTCCGTCGATACTTTCACTGTTGAACCCATCTTCGGAAACAAAGAAATCTGCTGATTCAGGTGCCCGGCTCTTGCAGTTCGGGTCAGTGAACGGCGCTTTTGTGGATACGGAAAATAGCGGCCCCCTTTTCGTTATTCGCGGCATGGTTGCCAATAAATATCCACAAACCCGGCGGTATATCAAGATCAAAGGAAGTATCCTCAACAACAAAGGTGTTGTGGTACTCTCAAAGACCGTTTACGCGGGGAACACCTTTAGCGAAGAAGAGCTCAAAACGCTTCCCCTCGATGAAATTATCAACGCCGCGGATAACCGTGACGGCATGGGCGAACAGAACCTGAATGTGGCCTCCGGTGCCAACATTCCCTTTATGGTTGTTTTTGCGGAACTCCCCAAAGATTTGAGTGAATTCACAGTGGAGGGGGTCAGTTCATCGCCCGGGAGCTAGCCGTGAATGACCATCCGGGTGACGATAATGCTATCTCCAGTGCAGGCTTCCGGCGTATCATCAGGGGCGTCGGCCTACTGTCCCTGATTCTCCTTTTAGGAACGGCAGGCTACATGATCATTGAGGGTTGGCCGCTGCTTGAAGCCCTCTACATGACGGTGATCACCATTACAACCGTTGGATTCGGCGAAGTCGGGACGGTTTCCGAACCGGGGCGGATCTTCACGATATTCCTCATCTTCGCCGGTATGGGGGTTATGGCCTACACCCTCGGGATCGTTGCTCAGATCATGGTTGAATTTCAGGTGCGGGATCTTATCGGCAGGCGAAAACTGGGGTTGAAATTGAAGAATATTAAAGACCATTATATTTTGTGCGGTTACGGGCGGATCGGGGTCGTTATTGCACATGAACTGAAGAGCAATGGCATTCCGCTGATGGTCATCGACCAGAACCCTCAGTCCAAGGAAAAACTGAGGCAACAGGAAATCCCTTATATTATCGATGATGCCACCAGCGAGGAGGTGCTGGTAGAAGCCGGTATCATGCGAGCAAAAGGGCTTGTGACAGTGGTTTTGTCCGATGCGGACAATCTGTTCATCACCATGTCGGCCAGAGGGATGAACCCGGGTCTTTTCATCCTCAGCCGGGCGGATCAGGAAGCCACGGAAAAAAAGCTCCTTCGCGCCGGGGCCAACAAGGTGGTCATGCCCTATCTGATCGGAGGTCTTCGAATGGTTCATACAATTTTAAGGCCCGCTGTCACGGACTTTTTCGACTTTGCCATGCAGGACAAAAACATCGAGCTCAAGATGGAGGAATTGAAGGTTCTGGAGAAATCCGAGCTCAACGGGGTACGTTTGATGGATTCGGGCATTCGCCAGGAAATGAATGTGATTATTGTGGCGATTCGAGACAAACTGGGCAATATGAGTTTCAACCCGTCTTCCAAGGTTGCCATGGAAGCCGGCACCACACTGATCGCACTGGGTCCCACCGGCGATCTGGAAAAACTGGGACGTATCCTGTCGGGGAATTAGACCTGTCGGCGGTAGATCTCCTGGGCTTTCAACAGCGCGGAGAGATCGTCAATGCCCATCACCTCACGTTCGTCTTCACAAACAATGGTTCCGATGCTGTAATTTTCAGGATGCAGGTACTCCACCAGGTCCGTGATGAAGAATTCTTCTTGATCTTTTAAAACGCCGTTGATCTCTTTTTGCACCACATGCGGTTTTGATGCAAGTACCGAAAGGGACGCCAACAGGCTTTCCATTTTTGCTGCGTAGATGCCTGAATTGCAGACCGACAGCGTCGTCTGTTTTTCTTGTGAATAATTTTTCCAGTATTTCCACTCAATGATTCTGCGCACCTGATTTTCCTGGATTTCAAGGACACCATATTGCTTCTTATGGCGGGGCATGAACCCCAAAACCACCAGATCATGGTCATGGAGGGCGCCTAAAAGCGATGCATAGGTTTCAGGTTTTACGAAGGGGACGTCCCCCATGGTGATAAGAAGATTTTCGCAGTCCTGCTTTTCGAGGAAATTCCGGGCTGCCAGTAAGGCCCCTCCGGTGCCGTTCAGGACGGGCTGCTCACAATAGATAATGTCAAGGTGATGTGTTGCCGAAATAATATCTTCCTTTCGGTGGTTGACAACCACCGCCATGGGGCCCGGCGGCAGGTTATAAATGATATGGAGAAGAATCGGCCGGGTACCCGAATAGGGGGAAGCCTCCGGAATGAGCGGCAGAAGGGTTTTGCTTCCCTCATAGCCTATCATGCGGCTGCCCCGTCCGGCCGCCAGGATAATGGATGCTGTTTTTTGGGTTGGTTCCATCAGTGTCCTGAAAGATAGAGAATCGCGTTTTTCAGGTCAAGGGAAAAAGGTTTGTCCTTGACCGCTGCCCTCGAATTATTTATACACCTTTCGAGGATCGAAAAGGGGTTGCAACATGATTTTTGGGGGACACTTTGATCAGGGATGCATATTACAATAGGGAGATTTCCACATGCCGTATGGTTACAATGGCAGGATTTTGAGAGTCGATTTGAGTGAGAAAACCATTTCCGAAGAGGAACCGCCGGAAACCGTCTACCGAAAGTATCTGGGGGGATCGGCACTGGCGCTCTACCATCTCTTAAAGGAGCTGAAACCAGGGACCGATCCCCTGGGCCCCGAAAATATGCTGGTTTTTATGTCCAGCGTGGTGTCCGGTGTTCCCATGCCCGGATTGACACGGTTCACGGTTGCCGCTCGATCTCCGCTCACGGGGGCCTTTGGAGAGGCGGAAGCCGGAGGGTTCTGGGGGCCTGAGCTGAAAATGGCGGGGTTTGACGGCATCATCATAACCGGACGTTCGGAAAAACCGGTTTATCTATGGATTAAGGACGGCAAAGGCGAGATACGCGATGCTTCAAACCTGTGGGGCAGGGATACCGGAGATGTACAGCGGCTGATCAGGGAAGAACTGAAAGACAAACACATTCGGGTGGCACAGTGCGGGCAGGCCGGTGAACACCTGGTTCCATATGCCTGCGTGCTCAATGAGTTGAAACACGCGAGTGGACGAACCGGCATGGGTGCGGTGATGGGCTCCAAAAACCTTCGCGCCGTTGCGGTGCGGGGCACCGGGAAAATTGCCACGGCACAACCGGAAAGCGTTAAGAAGCTCACGAGGGTGAGCGTTGAACGAATTCCCAAAACCCCTTTGGGAAACCAGTTGAAGCGGTATGGTACCCCTGTCTTTGTGATGGGACTGCAACAGGGAGGTATCCTCCCCACACGCAATTTTCAGGAAGGACGCTTTGAGGGCGCTGAAAAGATTTCAGGGGAAACCATGACGGAGACCATACTTGAGGGGCCGAAAGGATGCTACAGCTGCCCTGTTCGCTGCAAGCGAAGCGTGAAGGTTGGTGGAAAGTATTCGGCAACGCCTGAGTATGGCGGTCCCGAGTATGAGACGCTCGGTTCCCTGGGTTCCCTGTGCGGCATAGACGATCTGGCTGCTATCAGTCATGGAAACGAAATCTGCAATCGCTGGGGGCTCGATACCATTTCCACGGGCGTTTGCATCGCTTTTGCCATGGAATGCACGGAACGGGGTATTCTGACCTCGCAGGATACCGACGGCATTGACCTTCGATTCGGCAATGCGGACGCTATGATTGAGATGATTCGGAAAATCGCCTTTCGTGAAGGGTTTGGGGATCTGCTGGCAGAGGGGGTCAAACGTGCTTCCGCGAAGATCGGATCGGAGAGTGAGCCCTATGCGCTGCATGTCAAAGGGCAGGAAATGGCCATTCATGAGCCGCGCGGAAAATTCGGGGTCGCACTCAGCTTTGCCCTTTCTCCCACCGGTGCGGATCATATTGAAGTCCCCCATGATACGTCATTTGTTGCTGACAACGCGCTGCTGGAGAGCATCAAACCCCTGGGGGAGATTGAACCGCTTTCGGCTACGGAACTGGGTCCGCGCAAGATCAGTCAGTTCGCCCATACGCAACAGGTTTTCAGCCTTTATAATTCGCTGGGAATTTGCAATTTTGCGGCAGTACCCTATTCAACCTATACCTTTTCCATGATTACGGCGCTTGTGGAGGCGGTGACCGGCTGGAATACCAGTCTCTTTGAATTGTTGGAAGTGGGGGAACGCGCTGCTACCATGGCGCGGATGTTTAATGTGAGAGAAGGGATTCCGGCGGCCGCGGATTCGCTTCCGGACCGCTTTTTCGAGCCGCTTCATAAAGGGGAAAGTGATGAAAAACGGCTTGACAAAAAGGCGTTCAGCGAAAATCTTCGGCTCTATTACGGGGCCATGGGATGGGACCCTGAAACGGCGATTCCAACCGATGGCAGGCTTGCCTATCTTCGTTTGGATTGGTTGACTGCATATCCTTGATATAAGCTTCGTTTTTTTGTTGACCTGAATGCCCAAAAGGGCAAGAATGCCGAGGTGACAAAAAAGGAATGTTTTAACCTTTGATGACGCCCAGCGGTTTCAGCCTGGCAACCTTGCGAGCCAGCCCGGCTTGATGAACTACCTCAACGACCTGGGAGATGTCTTTATAGGCTTCCGGCATTTCCTCTTTAAGGGTCTTTTTGCCCCTGGATTGAACAAAAACGCCACTATCCTCCATTTCACGATGGATCGTCCGGCCCTGGGCTTTTTTGATTGCCTGCGAGCGGCTGAGGGCCCTGCCAGCACCGTGACAGCAGGAGCCGAAGCTCTGTTCCATGGCGCCTTCGGCACCTGCCAATACGTATGAAAAGGTGCCCATGTCTCCCGGAATCAAAACGGGCTGACCGGTGGAACGATAGATATCAGGCAGAAGTGGGTGTCCCGGGGGGAGGGCGCGGGTGGCGCCTTTTCGATGAACGCACAGGTTCACCGGTTTTCCGTCCACCGTGTGGGATTCCGTCTTGGCAATATTGTGGCAGACGTCGTACAGAAGGCTCATACCCAGGGCATCGGGTGTGGTGGCAAGGGTTTGAAGCAGTATCTCCCGTGTCCAGTGCATGAGTATCTGCCGGTTCGCCCAGGCGTAATTGGCTGCGCATGCCATGGCCGCCAGATAACGCCTGGCGAGGCCGGATTTCAGGGAAGCGCAAGCCAATTGTCTGTCGGGAAGGGAGAACGGCTGACCGCCGCCGGCGATTTTTCGGTGCATTTCTTTCAGGAAGTCATCGCATATTTGATGTCCGAATCCTCTGGAACCGGTGTGAATAAAAATGGTTATCTGCCCCTCAAACAAGTTGAAACGCGAGGCTTTTTCACGATCATAAATTTTGTCAACCCGTTGGATTTCCAGAAAATGATTGCCTGACCCAAGTGTGCCCAGTTGGTTCAGACCCCGCTGGACGGCCCGCTCACTCAAGGCGGAGGGGTCGGCCCCCGGTAAAACGCCCCGATCTTCTGTTTTTTCGAGATCATGCGCTGTACCGTAACCCTGTTTGACTGCCCAGGCGGCGCCCTGGACTGCCACGTCTCTCTGTTTTGATTTGCTGAGACGAAGCATCCCCGTGGATCCGACACCGGCAGGAATGCCTTTAAAAAGGGCATATACCATGTCTCTGATGTGGGGTTGAATGTCAGCCGCTTTCAGGCCGGTGGTCATGAGACGGCATCCGCAGTTGATGTCATAGCCAACGCCACCGGGGCTGACGATGCCCTCATCCGGATCAAAAGCCGCCACGCCGCCGATGGGAAAACCGTATCCCCAGTGGATATCCGGCATAGCGAGGGAGTGGCCCACAATGCCGGGCAGGGTGGCGACATTCCTGACCTGTTCCAGGCTCTGGTCCTTCTCAATGGACTGCATCATTTTTTCGCTTGAAAAGACCATCCCCGGTACCCGCATGTCACCGCTTCTGGGGATGAGCCACCGGCAGGAGTCAATTTTTTTCGGTTTTAATGTCATGGTGTTCAACGCCAACGTATTTATACTTCATTGCCGTCCACTGGAACGAACACACGCCGATCTCCAAAGAATGCCGTCAAAGATCAAATACAATTCTGGCTTTCCACAGTCCCGCGTTGCCGCGGTTGACCTCGATCTGGTGGTATGTAACGGCCTTAATTTCGGTCAGGTGTTCGTACATCGTCGATGAGAACGGGATTGTTTCAATTTGCGCATCAAGATGAACGGATGTGATGTTATGGATTTTGGTTCCAATAACCCATTGGTTCTCCCCTTCGAAAAGATAAAGGATTTCGCCCAGCCAGCGAACCATCAGGTCGGGGAGGTCAGCCGCCTCGACGGAAATGTTACGGGTTCTGCCCGTTTGTTCAGGGTGAAAATCCATCATGATCTGCAGCATGGCATGGGCCGCGTTTTGGAACAAGCTTTCCAGATCTTCTCCGCCCACCAAAATTCCAAGGTCTGCGGTGTGATCCAGGATTTCAAATGTCTTTTCTTTCAAATCCATCAAAAAACAGTAGGTATTTAAATGTCTTTTGTCAATTGTTTGTACCCGGTGAAACAGGATTGTTATTTTGTTATGGAGGATTACTGATGTTTTGTGTTTTTTGCGGGAAGGAGATCGAACTGGAAGACAAGGTCATGCGAAATGACACATGTCCCCAGTGTACAAGGGATTTACGGTGCTGCAAACAGTGCCAGTTCTTTGACCATCATGCCTATAACGAATGCAAGGAAGTGATGGCGGAACGGATTACGGACAAAGAGCGCGCCAATTTCTGTGGATACTACAGGCCGAGAGGGACGCCCGCGGAAAAAGGTGGCAGGAATGGGGATGCAAGGGCGGCTCTGGAAGCCCTCTTCAAAAAGAAGTAATCGTAACCGACGGATTTCGGTGATGTTTGTGCTTGGGCGGTTTAAGAACCGGGAAGATCACGTCTCGGATGGAGGTTGATCATCCCTGTCTGGGCGGAAGCAGCCTTTTCCAATGCGCTTTTGAGGCAACGGATGATGGCAGACATGTTTGACCCTTTCCGGTTGAAAAAGACAGCGAAGCAGCAGGGGCCTAGGACCTGGCTTTCAATATATCCGGCTCGCGCTCTGATACCACGTAGCGACCCCGTTTTGTAAAGCACGTCGTTTTGGCTTTTAAGAAGATCTCTGTACGGTTTGAATTTTTCCAGTATGGCCAGCATGTCATAGGCGGAGAGATGATTCTTTCTCGACAAGCCTGAACCTTCAACGATCCTGTAATGCGTGAGACCCAACTCCCTCTTAATGTAGGCCCGGGTCGCTCGGACGCCTTTTTCCAATGTGCCCGGCGGCCCGTAAATGGCTGCGCCCAGTGCCACAAAAATCTGGTTGGCCATGAAATTACTTGAAGAATGGAGCATTTTCTGGACAACGGCTTCCATGGGAAAGAGGGATTGGTAGGTGAAAATAAGGGTATCTTCCCGGGAAACCGATCCAAATTGGACGCTTCCCGTTACTTGTGCCCCACTTTTCTTGAGCAGGTATCGCAGCAATTCTCCCACATAAAGGGCGGCGACTTTTGAATCATGGGTAAAGGTGCGTCTGCCGCTCCTGAGGCCCTGGGATCGAATCTGCCGGACCATGAAGGGGATCATGGGTGTCTGAGTCTCGGTGGAATGGAATCCGCCGGATTTTTTCCGTCGAAAGGCCACTGTGTTGAAATTCGCGCAGAGAGCCCCAATGGGTGCATCATAAGGATTTGTGGTATTATCGCATCCGGGTACCATGATCTCCCGGTCAAAATAAGTGTCGTCCAAAATAATGTTTCGAAAAGGTCCCCCTTTTCTTGCCAGAATTTCGGCGATTTGGTTCAGGGCTTCTGAGATCAAAATCGGGTCGCCATACCCTTTGATTTTCAGGTTGCCGCCTTTATCCATGTAAAATTCGGTTTTGAAGCGGTAAGAAGTCCCGAAATGGTCAAGTACCGCCAGGGACGTCAGCACCTTGAGGGTTGATGCCGGAACCCGCTGTTCATGAGCGTTCTTTTCAAAAAGCACTCTCCCTTCGGGCGTTGCAAGCAGGAACGAATCGGTGGCTTTGATCTGTTGTTCGCATGGTAGCCATTTTTTTGCTTTTACCCCATGAGGATAAAAGAGAATCAAAATCTGGCATAGAAGGAAGGCACACAACAGTGACACCCACTTTTTGCCAACGTGTTTTATAAACGGTTTCGGTTCCGTCGTAAGATTTTTCGGGATGCCTACCTGATCTCCAGGGTGATCCGTATGGATGGTGAATGGCAAAGTAAATTGTGAAAATTTAGTGATTGATGTCAAGGTGTTGTATACTCTTGTTCGAGTTGATGTTTAAGAAAAAGGATTTTATCGGCAACGGATTTCCGTTTTTCAATGAAAAGGTGATATTCGCCATTTAGGGTGCACAGGCCACTGTTAAGTATTAAACCGGAGGCTTCCAGACGATCGTAATGAATCTGTATCCCTCTGGCTGCGGCGGCCTCCTCCAGTGCTGCCAGTTCGCGCAGCAGGAGAGGAGAAGGGGCTCTTCTTTTTTTCCCTCTTTTCATGGCCGATTTGTCTTTTTCAAAATATGCATGACATTCAAGGTCCCAACAGCTTGACCTTTCTTTTAATCATAGAGTATAGCTGTTTTCAAATCAAGGATCTGTTTCAACATTACCATTGATCAAGAAAGACTTATACAGAAATGTTATGGAAGGAGGCAGTTTTGTGTCATCCCATTTTGAATCAATAGAACAGGTGGTTGATGAACTGGCCCAGGGACGTTATGTGGCGGATCGGGCATTGGCCACCGTACTTTTTCTTTCCCACAAACTGGAAAAACCGATCTTTTTGGAAGGGGAACCGGGTGTGGGGAAAACAGAAGTGGCCATTGTGATGGCGAAACTTTTCAAAACGGATCTGATTCGCCTTCAGTGCTACGAAGGTCTTGATTCTTCTACGGCGCTTTATGAATGGAATTACCCCAAGCAACTGCTGCACATTCGCCTTGAAGAGCGGGGGGAGAAAAAGAGTAGTGAAATCGAGGAAATGATCTACCGGCCCGAATTTCTGGTGGAACGTCCTCTGCTCGAGGCCATTCGAAAATCCGATGATAAACCTCCGGTTCTGCTGATTGACGAAATCGACCGCTCTGATGAGGAATTTGAGGCGTTTCTTCTGGAAGTACTCTCCGATTTTCAGATCACCATACCCGAAATCGGTACCTTGAAGGCGGAAAAAAAACCCATGGTTGTCGTGACCTCAAACCGCACGCGGGACGTTCATGACGCCCTTAAGCGGCGTTGCCTGTATCACTGGATTGATTACCCTTCTTTTGAAAAGGAACATGAGATCATTATGACGCGTTTGCCGGGGATTGAATCCCGGTTTGCCCGGCAGATAACCCACTTCATGCAGAAGATCCGGTCTTTTGATTTTTTGAAAAAGCCGGGTGTATCCGAAACCCTCGACTGGGCCAGGGCACTCATGGCCATGGAAAGAAGATATTTGGATGAAAAGGTGGTGAAAGAGACCCTTGGGTGTTTTCTGAAATATCAGGAAGATATCGCGCGGTTCAATCAGGAAATCTGGGCGAACACCGAAAGCCGGGAGGAATACCTTCACCGGACGGCGGAGGCATGATCTTTCCCATCAAAAAGGTCTTCCATGAATAATGAACAAAACGGTCTGGCAGGAAAAATGATCGCATTTGCGGCCTTTCTGAGGGACCGCGGTTTCAGGGTTTTTCAAAGCGGTGTTTACGATGCCTTGCGGGCCGTTCAAACAATCGGTCTTGAAGACAGATCGGATTTTTTCTTCTGTCTCCGCTCCATTCTGACAACGACCGACCTTGAATGGGTCCAGTTTCAATCGCTTTTTGATGAATTCTGGGCAACCGTTGATGAAGAACCTGAAGGTGAAAAAGATGCGCCAAGGAAGTCCGACCCCAACGCACGAAACAACGGGGAAGGGGAGGGGCGTCAACTTCCGGCGGAGAGCGAACCGGTCACTGGAGATACGCTTTCAACAGAAAAGGAGTGGCTTGAAGGTATCGCTTACAGTCCCATTGTCAGTGTGGTTGAAAAGAAGGATCTCAGCCGTTTCAATCAAGCCGATGTTCAGGTTGCCAGCCTTGCGCTTAAAAAGATGGTGGCCCCTTTTCAGGTGGACAGGTCCAGGCGTTTGAGGAGAACGAAAAAATCCGGCGGAATGGATTTTCAACGGATCATCAGAAAAAGCCTTAAGACCGGCGGCATCCCTTTCGAACTGTTCTTCAAACGAAAAAAACTGCGGCTCAAACGTCTGGTGATCCTGGCTGATGTGAGCGGTTCCATGGACCGCTATGCACAGTTTGTCATGCCCTTTCTGCTGGGTCTTCGAGGAATCGGGTCCAGGGCGGAAGTGTTCGTGTTTTCAACAACACTTACCTCCATTACCTTCAGTATCCGGCATATGAACTTTGAAAAGGTCCTCTCCCATATGGCACAGGAGGTGCCGGACTGGTCCGGCGGCACCCGTATCGGTTTTTCTTTGCATCAATTCAATGAAAAGCACGCACAGCGGCTCCTCAACCAGAGAACCGTTGTGGTGGTGTTGAGTGACGGATGGGATCTGGGTGCCAAAGACCTGCTGAAAAGGGAAATGGCGCAGATCAGCCGAAAATGTCACACGGTCATCTGGTTGAACCCGCTGGCTGGAGACCCGGATTATGAACCCCTGTGCCGAGGAATGAACACGGCCCTTCCTTACGTGGATCATTTCATGGCGGCCGACAGTTTGCAGAGTCTCAAACGGGTCGGCCGCCTGCTTTCGAGGGTAATGGTGCATTAACAACACATATAACCCTGGATTCTTGGCATTGGTCGATTTTCTTTTTGAAGAAAGAGTTTTTTGCTTGATTGATCTCAAAGTGCCGTTTCCAAGTGAGACTTCAGCAGCGCTTTTCCCACCGTGAGGCGAAGCAGTGTATAGCTGATGACGGTTTCCCCTTTCTGGTTGACGATTTGGTTGAGGGAAAAGCATTTGACAACGGGGTGTTGGCTGCGAAATAATGAATCAGCTTCATTTTCAACTGATGATGATACCTCATTTTCTTCTAATCATGCCGAAGCGCTCATAAACGGCCTTCTTTCTTTTGATGGAGATCTTTATATGAAAAACACAAAAGGTCAGTCTGTTAAGAGACTCGGCGAATACCTGAAGTGTGATCCAGAATTGATTGTAAAGGCGCTTTCATCCCAAGCTGGAGGAACAAATACACCGCAACGCAAACCGCTCGGCCGAATCCTTGTTGAAGCGGGGGCCGTCACGCCGGATGATCTTCGGAAAGCGATTCTCGACCAGCGACTGGATCGCCTGGCGGGGAGCACCATCTTTTCGGAATTGAATCCTCACGAATTGGCCGCGCTGGGTGAGTGGGCCTCAGAGGTCGGCATTCCCCAAGACAGGGAATTCATCACTCAGGATACGGAAGGCGAGTGTCTTTACGTACTGGTGACCGGCCGGCTCAAAGTGTATCGAAGGGGCGAGTATGGAGAGGAAATACTCTTAACTTACGTGGAACCCGGTGAAAGCATCGGAGAAATGGGTTTCTTTACAGACGGCTACCGTTCGGCTTCCGTCAAAACACTGTCGGAATCCCAGCTGCTGAAAATCAACTATGAAGACCTGCAAGAGATCTTTGATCAGGTGCCGACGCTCGCCAGAAATTTCCTGGGCCTCATGGCTGAGCGGTTGTATCGCACTGATTACCAGCTTCAGGAAATCGCAGTCAGCAAAGAACTGACGGAAAGGTCTCTGAAAGGCCTTTCAAAGCTGATGGACACGTCCCAGATCATGACGGTTCGTGCCGGCGTTGAGGGATTGATTCAAAGGGTTGTGACCGTGGCAAACGAAGTAATGGATTCAGAGCGTGCGTCTTTGTTTCTACTGGATCATGTGAACGGTGAATTGTGGTCAAAAGTTGCCATGGGCATGGGGACCGAGGAGATCCGCATCCCCCTGGGTCAAGGGGTGGCAGGCTGGGCAGCGCACCATAATGAATCCGTCAACATCCATGATGCCTACGAGGATTCCCGATTCAACGAATCCGTGGACCGGGAGACGGGATTTCGAACCCGAACGATTTTGTGCGCCCCCATCAGAAACCTCATGGGACAACCGATCGGCGTTATTCAGGTCATCAACAAGAAAGGGGGAGTCTTCGGTCCTGAAGACGAGCGGATCTTTTCGGTATTTGCCCATCAGGCGGCCATGGCCGTGGAGAATTTCAGGCTCTTTCAAAAGGTCACCGCCTATCACGAGCGAATGGGCATCCTGCTGGATGTGACCACCTCCGTCGCCCAGACCCTGGACCTTGATGCACTCATTTTCAAGATCGTGGAGAAGATATCCCAGGCCTTGAATGCAGAGAGAAGCACCCTTTTTTTGGTGGATTTTAAGACCAACGAGCTCTGGTCCAAATTTGCCGAAGGGGTTGAAGTGGTGGAGATTCGATTTCCCCGATCACTGGGCCTTGCCGGACTCTGTGCCACCACCGGTCGGATACTGAACGTAAAAGACGCTTACCGGGATTCGCGATTCTATCCGGAAGTGGATTCCCAGACGGGCTTTCGTACCCGCACCGTCCTGAGCGCCCCCATCCTTAACCGGAGAGGCGAGGTGATCGGCGTTACCCAAGCCCTCAACAAACGCGGGGGCATTTTTGATGATGATGATGAGGATCTGCTCAAATCACTGGCCTCTCAACTGGCAATCGCACTGGAAAACGCACAGCTTTATAAAGATGTCAAAAGCCATTCCGAAAAGCTGGAGGAGACCCTCACAAAGCTGGAAATGCTTGAAAAGGTCAAGGCGCATCTTCTAAAATTCGTACCGTTTTCGGTGGCTGAATTGATTGAACAGGACCCCGAGGAACTGGATCTGGAAAAGGTTCCCATGGATGTCAGTATATTGTTTATCGACATTGAAGGGTTTTCGGCCATCACCGAAGGATATGACCAGATGCTGGTCAATGACATGGTGGAAAGGCATTTCTCTTCCTATCTGGAATGCATCAGGCGCTACCACGGAGAAATCATCGAGACGGCAGGGGACGGCTTAATGATTATTTTTAAGAACGGAGCACCCGAAGACCTGAGCCGGAACGCGGTTGCAACCGCCATGGACATTATTGCCGAGAACCGCCGCTTGAACCGCGAGGTGAGATTTCCCTGGGGGCCCGTTTATCTGCACCTGGGAATCAATTCCGGGGAGGCGTGGGTCGGCTCCACCAAGATGAAGAGCCTCTCCGGAGAACGGTGGGTTTACACGGCTTCCGGCCTGGTTACGGTACTGGCAGCGCGCATCGGCTGTCTGTCCCGTGAAAGCCGGCTCTATGTGGGACCGGAGACGCATGCATGGCTGGGACCACCTTACATCAGTGAATGTATCGGGCCGCACAGACTCAAGAACATCAAGAAACCGGTGCTGATTTATCACGTCAAGCAACCCCTTTGATGTAAGTAATGCACTAAATTCAAAGTGCCAATGAACAAAACCATATAAGACTTGCTTTACAAGTTCTCTATATCTGAGTTGGATGCCATCGCCACATAGTTTATGTTTAGAATCTCATAACATTTAAATTCAAAAAGGAGGAGAATAAGTTATGGAAAGAAAAAATGCCAGAGGCCGTTTTGAGGTGAGATTTTTTAGCGCAGGTTTTGCCCTGATTCTCGCGGCATTTATCTGGGCTGTTGCGTCCCCGGCACTTTCAGCCGACAGGCTGGTGGTGGAGGACGGCAGCGGAAAGGCCGTTTTCAATGTGCAGGATAACGGTGGGGTCACATCGGACGGAATCTCCTTCCCCGTCAGCAAGATAATCAGGACCACATCGCAGACCACCGCTGGAAGAGGAGTTGCAGCCTTTGAGCTGAAAAGTACCGGCAATATGGTGAACGGATTCGGACCTTCATTTGAGTTCTGGATTTCCGATAACGGCCATACGGCGAGTAAGGGTATTGTGACCCTGGAAGCGGTTCGTGACGGAGGAGATCAAAACGGAAAACTGGAAATCCTGACGGCCAGCGGTGGGAGCCTCAATTACAGAATGTCAATTGCCAGCAATGGATATGTGGGAATCGGCAACCGGAACCCCTCTTATCCCCTTCAAATGGGGAGCGGCGCCTATGTATCGACGGGCGGTGTCTGGATTAATGCCTCCAGCAGGGCCTATAAGCAGGATATTAAGTCCCTGACCCGGGAAGATGCGGCAAAGACACTGACGGCGCTTGAACCTGTGCAATTCAGCTACAAAGCCGATCCAGAGGAACAGCACATAGGGTTTATTGCTGAAGATGTGCCGGATCTCGTGGCGTCCAAGGACCGCAAGGGAATGAGTGCCATGGATGTGGTGGCGGTGCTCACAAAGGTGGTGCAGGATCAACAGAAAACCATTGAAGAACTGTCCAAAAAAGTTGCGGCGCTTGAGCAAAAATAGACTGTTTGGCTAACCATAAAACAACAGGAGTGTAAACGAAAATGGGATACAGAATTTTCATAAAAGGATTCATTTTCGGTATTTTTCTTTTGTTTGCTCTGGGCCTTTCAAGACAGGGAGCAGCCGAAACGGTAGCCATCCCTGAAAATATACCTGCAGATGTTATCATCCATCTTCAAAATAGCTCAAAGCTGTTGAGCGCCGATGAGGTCTTGAAGGACTTCCTGGAGGAGGGTGCTGCGACAACCCGGGTCATTGTCAATCTGCGCAAGCCGGCAAACGCAAGTCAATTGAGTGACATCAGTAGGCTGGAAGTCAGAGAAGCTTTAACGGAGGCTGTTCATGACACTCAGGAGGCGGTTATTGATGTTTTAGATCCTGATGATTGCAAAATCACCAACCGCTTTGTCTATATTTTCGGTTTTTCGGCGGAGGTATCGCTTCGGGGGCTTCAGGATCTGGTCGATAATCCTGATGTGCTGTCCATTGAAAAGGATGAAATCCTTCACGCGAATCTGGCGCAGGGGATTCCGCTCATGAACGCTTCCACGCCGAGGAGCAGTTACAACGGCAGTGGGCTGTCCATCGCCGTCTGCGATACGGGAATCGATTACACCCATCCCCGGCTTGGGGGAGGGGGTTTTCCCAACAGCAAGGTCATCGGCGGTTATGACTGCGGCGATGACGACAATAATCCCATGGACCTGCAGGGTCACGGGACGGCCTGTGCGGGTATCGCTGCGGGCAATACGGGTACTGTGGGAGACTATATCGGCGGGGTTGCCTACAACGCCAAATTGTATGCATTGAAAATCTCCTACGGAAGCAGCATCAACGCCTACTCGTCGGATATGGTGGAAGGCTGGGAGTGGTGCATCACCCATCAAAATGATGATCCCAATAATCCAATCATGATTATCAGCACGAGCTTTGGGGGCGGTTATTATACGAGCACGTGTGACACACAATCAACTGCAAGGACCGCTGCCGCGGTTAATGCGGTCGCTGCGGGAATGACGTTGTTTGTCGCTTCCGGCAATGAAGGCTATTGTGATGGAATGGGTGCGCCTGCCTGCGTATCTCATGTCATTTCGGTGGGGGCGGTCTACGATGCGAATCTCGGAAGGAATCCGCCCGCTGGATATGTCGGCTGTATCAAGAACGAGTCCTGCGTGGGGAGCCCGGACACGCCGTGCGACGAGAAAGGGTATGTTGATGAACCTGCCAATGCGGCGCAAGTGACCACCTATTCAGACACCGCATCGTTTTTGGATCTTTTTGCCCCGGCCAACTGGGCTACCACCACTAAATTGGGGGGTGGTTATTGGACGGTTGCAAATGGTTTTGGGGGAACCTCAGCAGCCTGCCCCTATGCGGCCGGTGCTGCCGGTTGTCTGCAGAGTGCGGCAAAAACCTTAAAAGGCTCCTATTTGACGCCTGCCCAGGTCAGGACGACGCTTACCAGCACCGGAAATCTTCTTACCGACCCAAAGGCCGGTATTTCAAAGCCACTGGTGGATCTAAGTGCGGCTGTCGCTTCACTGCAGGGGTCCGGTTCCACACTTTATGTAAACTCGACCGGTAACTGCAGCGGCAAAACACCCTGTTATTCCACCCTACAGCAGGCTATCAATGCGGCAAACTCCGGAGACACCATCAAAATTGCCGGCGGAACGCTTGGTGAAGACGTCACCCTGAACAACGGGAAGGCATTGAAATTAAAAGGTGGGTATAACGCCGCCTACACCGATCAAACTTCAAAAACCGTGCTGAACAGCATGAGCATTCGGAACGGAAGTGCCCATGTTGATAAACTGACCCTCGCCCAATCCTCGCCACCGTAAGCTCCACCATCGGTGGATATCAATTGGGTTTCTATGCCAGTTATTACAGTTCCAGAATGTTCTATCAGTTTTGTCCATGGGATTGTTCGGGTCCCGGCTCAGTGTTGACGGACGGGATGCAACCGTCTAAATCGGTGATACTAAGGAGCCTTGATGAAGCTTCAAGCCTGTCGGATATTTCCATAAGCGAATAACTGGCGTAAATTCCTACGATAGGTATTTCAAAACTTGGTTTATTCAACGTATAAGGTGAACACAGATATGGCTGCAGAAATAGGGTGGGTATAATGACAACCGCACTTTTGGAACGTTTAACCTATCACGAAGCCCACACCCCCGAACTGATGATT
>JAJDOH010000121.1 GCA_022340265.1 Deltaproteobacteria bacterium
TTCCGCTCCCCGCATCCCTCGATTATTGGCGGCAGTTTTCCGGATCCTTTGCCAGGAAACTCTATCAAACCCCCGATCTGGAAACCCTGCGTCATCGGGTGAAGATTCCCGTTGTGGAAGCGGAATTGGACCGTCATCTGGCGCGGGCCCCCATGACGCCCGGCGCCGAATATCTGAGCATGGAACTGCTGGAAGCCCTGTGGGCGGGATTAAACGACGCCTTTTCCATGGCCATTCGATCCCACAAAGGGTCTGTTGAAGATTTCATCAGGACTTACAGTCCCAATGCTCATCTGGTGGGCAGAATATTTTTTCACCTGGTGGAAAACAAAAGCGATGACTATCCCTTTGCCTTTATGGCCACCTACGCAACCCGGTTGAACCGGGAGGGGAAATCCAAACACCTACCTCTGAAGCACGCTCTGGAGGAATATAAAAATGATGATGAAAAGCTCCTGGAACTGCTGACAACGGTTCACGTGGCCGAAAAAAGAAGCCCGCTCATGGAGGAACTCCTGGAAACGGGCGAGCTGTTCCACCCCCTGGCCTGGACATCGAAAGAGGCATTCACCTTTCTCAAGGAAATCCCCATTTACGAAGAATCGGGCATTTTATGCCGGATCCCCAACTGGTGGAAAGGGAACCGGTCCGGCATCCGGTTGAATTTCAGCCTGGGGGACAAAAAGCCCGCCACCGTGGGCATGGACGCAATTTTGAACTTCAATGCCCGGCTTTTCCTGGGCGACCTCCAGATTTCAGAGGCTGAGGCGAGGCGGCTATTGTCCGAATCGGAAGGGCTTGCCTTCATCAAGAACAGATGGGTAGCCGTGGACCGGGAAAAGCTGACCCAGACTCTGGATGCCTATGAAAACGCAAAGGCCATGATGGAAAAAGAAGGGTTGACCCTGGGGGAGGCCATGCGGATGCAACTGATGCCCGAACGGTTCCTGGGAATAGATCCCCGGGAAATCGACCATGGCGTCTCCAACGGTAAATGGCTGGAATCGGTCATCCGGAAACTGGTGGATCCGTCTTTACCCCCTTCGGTCAAGCCCCCCAAGACATTTACGGCCCAGCTCAGGAAATATCAGGAAAAGGGATTGAACTGGCTGAACTTCATGCATTCCCTCAATTTCGGCGCCTGTCTGGCGGATGATATGGGCCTGGGGAAGACCGTTCAGGTGCTCGGTTTCTTAAGCATTATTCAATTCCATCAAAAAAAGAGCGGCAAGCCACAGAAGGCCAATCTGCTGGTCATACCGGCCTCCCTTATTTCCAACTGGGAAAAGGAAATCGAGCGGTTTTCACCCCAGATCACGTTTTTTGTGGCCCATCCCAGCGCCGGGCTGAAAAAAGGCGACCCACCCGAAGACCCGAAGGCATTGGATGCATTTGACCTGGTCATCACCACCTATGCCTTGATTCAAAGGCTTTCATGGCTTCAAACCCATGCCTGGAACTACATCATTCTGGATGAGGCACAGGCCATTAAAAATCCGGGTACAAAACAGGCAAGGGCCATCAAAAAGCTCACTTCCGCAAACCGGATCATCATGACCGGGACCCCCATCGAAAACCGGTTGTCGGATCTCTGGTCCCTCTTTGACTTTTTGAATCCGGGCCTTCTGGGAAACGCCCGGGAGTTCAAGAAATTTTCAAAAGATCTGGACAAGGACCCCTCGGGGTATGCGGCACTTCGCAACATCATCAGTCCGTACATTTTAAGGCGGCTTAAGACCGACAAGTCGGTCATAAAAGACCTACCTGAAAAAACGGAAATGAAGACCTATGCCCCCTTGGGCAAAAAACAGGTCCTTTTGTATGGAAAGCTGGTTCAGGATATCCGGGAATCCCTTCTGGAAACGGAAGGGATTCAAAGGAAGGGCTTGATCCTTTCGTCCCTCATGAAGTTCAAACAGATCTGCAATCATCCGGACCAATACCTGGGCGCCGGAGGGTTTGAAGAAAAGGAGAGCGGCAAATTTCAGAGGCTGCGCGACATCTGCACAACCATCTATGAAAAGCGGGAAAAGGTCCTGGTCTTTACCCAATTCAAGGAAATGACCCAACCCCTCCATGATCTTTTGGAAGACATCTTTCATGGAAAGGGTCTGATTCTGCACGGCAGTGTGGCCGTGGGGAAGCGGAAGACGATTATTGAACAATTTCAGAGCCCAGACTATGTTCCCTTCATGGTATTGTCCCTCAAGGCCGGCGGGATCGGTTTGAACCTGACGGAAGCGAACCATGTGGTTCACTTTGACCGGTGGTGGAACCCCGCCGTGGAAAACCAGGCAACCGACCGGGCCTTCAGGATCGGTCAGAAGAGAAATGTGGTGGTGCATAAATTCCTGACCCAAGGGACGGTGGAAGAGAAGATCGATGGGATGCTGGAGGAAAAATCGAGATTGAGCCGGGAGGTGATTCCCGGCGCCGGTGATGGGTGGATCACCGAGCTGAAAAACGATGAACTCATGGATCTGTTCAAATTGTCATTGTAAATTCATATCGGTTATTTAGAGGAGACGACGATGCGTTCTTGGGGCTATCCTCCTTATGTAAGCGTGGCGGAAAAAAAGGCAAAGGCTGCTAAAAAACTCAAACAGCTGAAAAAGAAAAATCTCCATATCAACCCCATTGTGATCGAGGGTAGGGCCATTGCCCGCACCTGGTGGGGAAAGGCCTGGAACAAAAACCTGGAATCCTATGCGGACTACCACAATCGTATCGGCAGGGGGCGCAGCTACGTCCGCCATGGGGCGGTTCTCGATCTTCAAATCGGTTCGGGCGGGGTGGAATCGCTGGTCCAGGGGTCCCGGTCAAAGCCCTATTCCGTAACAATCCGGATCAAGGCCATGGGAAAAAAGAACTGGAAGGAGATCAAGACCGCTTCCCAAGGGAAGCTGGATTCGCTGCAGGAACTCCTGGCGGGGAAATTTCCAAAGGGTCTGGGGGAGATCTTCACAACCCAGGGGAGGGGGCTTTTCCCTTCGCCTAAAGAGATTGATTTTGGTTGCTCCTGCCCGGACTGGGCCTCCATGTGCAAACATGTGGCGGCGACCCTCTACGGGATCGGCGCCAGGCTCGACCAGGACCCGGAACTCTTTTTTAAGCTGAGACAGGTGAAGATGAAAGATCTTGTGACCGGGGCGGTGGAGGGAAAAGCCAAGGAATTACTCAAAAAAGCCCGGAAGAAGACTTCAAGGGTCATTGACGATTCGGATCTTTCGGATGTGTTCGGCATCGACATGGAAAGCCCGGCTGTGCCCCGAACGAAAGGAAAGAAGAGGGGAAGGAGCGTAACGGCGCCCAAAGAACCACCAAAGGGAACCAACGCCTTGACGGGGAAATCCGAAAAGAGAGCCGTCCCCAAAAAGACGTTGCCGAAAACCCAAACGCCCAAAACGTTATTTGAAACGGTGGTGGGGACTGTAAAGAAAAGCAAACAAGGGGTGACCGTGGCCATGATCCGGGAAAAAACCGGGCTTTCTGAAACCCAGATCAGAAACGTGGTCTACAGGGCGAGACGCCAGGGGATCATCAGGAACAGAGGACGGGGGGTTTATATATCCGCCTGACAGGGTTTACCAAAGCCTTTGCCATGATCTCATATCTGATCATCAATCTTCTTTACCGAATTTGGGAAGGGCTGGCTTATCAGGTCAATCCCGACTTTAGCGCTTGAGTTTAAGTAAATTCGAAGTTAATGTTTGATAAAACTTAAGTATAGAGAGTGGATATGTGGGTAAAACGCCGACTGAAAAATAGAATTCTTCAAATGACGGCATCCCGGCCCGCCCTGCTGTTAACCGGAGCTAGGCAGACCGGGAAGACATCTTTGCTTCAACGGCTGTTTCCTAAAGTCGCGGCACTGTTTGGCAATACATTTCATATCGAAAAAGCACTGGCTCAAAATATCAATGAAACAAAAGTCATCCGGCAAAAGAACTATCGGATGTATAACCCATTGTATTCAAATATAGATTTTTTTGAGCAAACCTGAATTCCCGGTGATGTCCCCATCTATCCATCCTGGCGAAATTCTTATGGCGGAATTTTTTTGGAGCCCATGGGAATTAGCCAGTATCGTTTGGTAAAAGACATAAGTGTGCCTCCAAGGCGCATAAATGAAATTGTGCATGGAAAAAGATCCATTACCGCGGATACTGCTCTCCGGCTTGGGCGTTTTTTCAGCATGTCGTCTCAGTTTTGACTGAATCTCCAAACTCGGTATGATCTTGAGATGGCCGAAGATTTTTTAGCGGGCAGGCTTGACGATGAGGTTCATGCGCTTCATGCTCAGACAGGTTAAAAGTGATTCGTGGGCCGAAAGATAGGCCTGATCGGCGCTGTGGATGGGTTGATCTAAAACCGCCTTTCGAAAAACCAGTCGTTCTTCAGGGCATTCAAAATGAAGCGGCGCTTCAAAGACACGGGACAATTCTTCGGTGGATGGGGGTTTTTCGTGACAAAAAGCGACTTCCTGTAGCGGCACCGGTATCCCTGAAAGGGATTTGAGGCTCCCATGGATGATGGTGAAGGTGGCTTCCACGTGGTGACGTTCCAGGGGGAGGTCAGCGTATTTCCGGTCCAGTACGCAATGGACCGTGTCTTTCAGCGTAACCGCGCGGGGTTGGACAATATCGGCCATGAGGGAATGGTACCTGAAAAACTTCTGAAGTGCCACTCTAAAGGTGGGGCTGTAACGCATGACGGAAAAGAGCAAATGGCTCTGGCCCAGGTGAACGAAGGCTTCTCCCAGGTGCAAACCGAAATCAGGATCGTCACACGCAACCTGGCCCGCCCGCCACAAACGGTTGACCATTGAGACCGGAATACGCCGTTTCAATCGATGCCGCTCAATTCCCGAAACCCTCTCCAGCATTTGGGAATCGATCTTCCGGTGTCCCAAATACGAAAACAGCATCCGCACCATATCCGCTGAAGCGGTGGCACCGTGGTATGAACCGGGTGAGTTCTTTTTCTCCATCTGCGCATCCAATCAAGTGTAATGCGCAAAAGCGCAAGACCAAAGTGGAACCATCCGTTAAGTTAACGGCAGGCTTTTAATTGCCCGATTCTCCTATATAGGAAAGGAAAAAAAGAAATCAACGACACTTTTACCCGTACGAAAGGAATCAAAAAAATGAACGACCCTATATTGAGTGGCCTCTGGCGCTTCATGATCAAGGTGCGACCCGCTTTGTGGGAAAAACAGATAAAAAAGCACCGGCAACGCATTTTGGATGAACAGGGTTTTATGACGCCGGCACACCGGCGGGTTCACCACTACTCGGTACGCACCATTCCGGGACGGTCAACCCCTTTACCGGCGGAGGAAATCGCCGACGCGCTGGATATGGAAACCACTCAGGTCGACGACCTTCTGGCGGATCTGGAGCGCCACATGACGTTTCTGTTCCGCAACAAGAGCGGGGAAGTCACCTGGGCCTATCCCATGACAACGGAAAAAACGCCCCATCGCCTGACATTTGACGACGGCAGCACCTGCTTTGCGGCCTGAGCGGTGGACGCTTTTGCGGCGCCCTTCGTGCAAGGGCGTTTAAAGAAGAAGAAATTATCCGTGAGGGTTAACAGCTCCTGCGCCCATTGTTCGGAACCGATGGGAATGGAAATCACCAGTGATCTTGAGACGATCGTTCATGGGGAGGACGGGCAAAGGCCCATCATCTTTATTCCCGATGTAAACGTCCGAACCCTTAAGGAACCCAGCATCATCGAATCTTTTTGAAAACAAAGTGTCTTCTTCCGGTCGGAAGGACATGCAAGGGACTACCGCAAAAAGACCCATCGTATTCGGGGCGGCTACTTTACCGTGGAACAGGTCTCATTCATCAACCGCACGATGCAAAACGCTCTTTTTGGATTTGATGAAAACCCATGATAACGTGCCTGGGCAAAATCGACGCTATGGTAACGACAAATACCCGCCAATGTGAAAGGGTGGCGGGCATTTGTGAATCGCCCACTCCTGATCAGTGGTCCCCTTAAGATACTCGGGACCCGTCAAGATGCTATCTCTTTTCTGAGCGCCACCTTGTTGACCTTTCCGCTGGGAAGAAGGGGGAGCACCGGACGGAGAAAGAATCTCTTGGGGACCTTGTAGTTTGCCAGTTTCGTTTTGCATAGCGCCCGCAGCTCATCTTCCGTAACGCCCTTTTCCGGCTGGAGCATGATAAAGGCCCAGCCCACCTCCTGGAAAATCTCGTCGGGAACACCGATCACCGCGGCAAAAAGAACACTCTCGTGGCCCTCGAGAACTTCTTCGACCTCGCGGGGGAAAACGTTTTCCCCTCCGCTCTTGAACATCTCGGACTTGCGACCCGTGATGTGAATGTACCCGCGATCATCCTTAAAGGCCAGATCATCGGTGAAGTACCAGCCGTCTTCATCCACCACTTGGGCGGTGGCTTCGGGCATATTCACATACTGGTCAAAAAGGAACGGCCCCCTGACCGCAATTTCACCCACCTTGCCGT
>JAJDOH010000279.1 GCA_022340265.1 Deltaproteobacteria bacterium
GGCCAGGCCGCGGCAATCAATTTCCGTACTCATTGGTTTCTCCTCGCAAAATCTAATTTTCCGGCCCGTGATATCATCGATATCCTCCGCCTTCCGTCCTCTGTTTTCCGTCCTCTGACAGGCAGGCACAGGGACCTGCCCCTACGGCTATTCCACAAAAATCTTTTCCCCCCTATGGGCGATCACATCCCCAATAATCACCGCATCCGGAACACCACCGGATTTCAACGCATCGAGCAGATCGGGAGCATCCTTTTCAGAAAGACTGATGAGAAGCCCCCCTGATGTCTGAGGATCAAAAAGAAGGTCCTGAAGAAACCGATCCACCGAAGGTTGAAACGATGTCATGGAGGCCCGGAACTCCCGGTTTCGATAAGCGCCCGCGGGAACAAACCCCATCTGTGCATATTCCCTGGCCTCGGATATAAAGGGAATCTTTCCGCTTTCAAGGCGAATGCCGTACCCCGAATCCAGCACCATTTCAGCCAGATGTCCCAAAAGACCAAACCCCGTAATGTCGGTGCAGGCGTGCACGCGGTAACGGTCCATGATTTCCGCCGGCTCGCGGTTCAACCGGGCCATGAGATGCGTTACCCGTTCAATGACGTCCGGCGAAGCAAGCCCCCCTTTAATGGCCGTGTTTACAATTCCGGTTCCCAGAGGTTTGGTCAAAATCAGCCGGTCGCCTTTCTCGAGATTCTTCTTGGTCAAAACACGCTCCGGATGAATAAAGCCGGTAACACTCAATCCGTATTTCAGCTCCTTGTCCTCGACGCTGTGACCGCCCACCAGGACCACACCGGCCTCTGATATTTTATCGAGTCCGCCCTGAATAATCGCTCTGAGAATTGAAATATCCATTTCCCCAAGGGGAAATCCCACCAGATTCATGGCCGTTTTGGGCGTGCCGCCCATGGCGTAAACATCGCTTAACGCATTGGCCGCCGCAATCTGCCCGAACCAGTAGGGATCATCAACGATGGGGGTAAAAAAATCCACCGTCTGAATCAGGGCCAGATCATCGTTTATGCGATAAACACCGGCATCGTCCGCACGGTCCAGTCCAACAATGACGTTCTCATCCGTTGGAAACGTCATGCCACAAAGCGCCCGGTCCAGGTCCCCTGGCGGCAGTTTGGATGCTCAACCGGACCCTTTCACGGTTTCCGTAAGACGAATTGCTTGTTTGTTTGTCACTGATTTTCTCTAATATTTGTGGGTTAAAGACCTTCTATCAATCATAGCATTATAACCTAACCCCCACATGATTCTTTTTCAAACTGGAATTTCCGATAGTGAAATCATTTCCATACGGATAAATCTATAGTTTTGCGTATGGCACCGCCACCGGTTGAATATTTGCTTTTTATGTTATAGAGAATTTGAATCGGATGGATCGGCCCACTTAAACGGTTCATAGCGGCTTGGGAAATAGACTTTTTCTTCGTGTCCCAGACGGTGCCCCTTTAACATGGCGCGGTCAGCATAGTTGACCAGAAGCCGCATCAGTTCGTCCCCCCGCAGGGCGCCCACGCAGCCCTGGGCCCCATGAATTTCGTCAAAAACGGTGACATTATCGCGCCTCACATTGGAACCTGCCAGTGTCACGGGAAAAGGTTCTCCTGAGTGAATCAGGGTGGAATCACTGGGTGTTGAGTGATCGGCGGTGACGGCCACCAGCAGATCGTCTCTGGTTTCGAGGGCCGCCACCAAGTTATCCAATCCGCGGTCCAGTGCGGTGATGACATCCCGTTTGAGTACGGGATCCCCTTTGTGGGCCGCCTGATCCGGTCTTTTGGTGTGCACATGAAAAAAATCCCCGGAGGTGTTATCAAGGGCAATTTCGATGCGATCCCGCAAATCATCCCCTGCATCGGCACCATCGGTCACCTTCATAAATTCCAAACCAAGTTCCCCAGCCAGCCCGCCATACACGGCTCCCGACGCAATCAACATTCCTTTCAGGCCCCATCGTTCTTCAAAAGGGACCTGCAATATCCGTCGGCCGGCGCGCTGGGTGGCCAGAAAATTGGCCGTGGGCAGCCGCTTCTCTACTTGATGGCGATTGATGGGGTGGGCGGTCAGCACTTGGTGGCAGTGGGTGAGATAAGCGTTTAACGCAGCCGCCGTCTTTTTGGCATGCGCCGGTTCCGGATTTCCAAGCATGGGCATCACCCGGGCCATGGCGCACCCGGCTTTGATGGGATCCGAATCCGACACATGCGGAGAAACATCGCCCGATATCACCAGAATTGCGTCATTTAAGCCGGTGCGATGAAGGCCAAAACGGATACCATGTGCTTCAAAGGATTCCACTGACCTATACAGGGTTTCGAGCGACTTCTCTCCCCACGGAATCTCTTTTCGAGGTAGCGCCAGAACCGGCGCGTTCTCCTCAATATTTACACTGCAGAGATGCGCCAGGGCAAGCACATCCTGGTCGTCAAATGGGACGTCAAAGCCTGCCGCTTCCAGCAGGCCCCGACCTGGAAACTGTTTTGGATCGTAACCGAACAAAAGGTAGTGGGCCATTTCACTGGGGAGACACTCTCCGATGGTGGAAGCATGGAACAAACCACTGCCGCCCATGGCTGCCAGACAATCCAGATTAGGCGTATGGGCAGCCTGAAGAGGCGTGCGATGGTTCAGGATGCGGTAAGACCGGTCACCAAGGCCATCCAACAAAACCACAATGATTTTTGGAGACGCACCCGCCATCTACAAGACCTCTTTAACGGCGGCGTTTTCGCCCAAACGAACCACATATGCATCAATCATCTTTTTGGTGTGCACCAGGGTGTCGGGTTCCTTGATCTCAATGGCCCACCACTGACACCCGACCCGGGAGAGAAGGCCCAAACGGTCCTCGATATCCTCAATCCCTTGGGGCGGCACGTGGCCTTGGCCGGGAATCTCTACATGGTAAATGTGGGCATTATGAACACGACGCGGATGAGGCGTTACAAAATCCTCAAGTGCGTACTGCTGGGTTTGGACAGATTCACATACCTGTGCGTGTCCGATGTCAAAGGTGACACCGGCACCACTTAAACGAATCAGTTTTTCAAAGAGATTCGGTTTGCTGGTCCATCCCCAGGCCAGGTTTTCCAGACAGATCTTTACCTGGTGGTCCGCCCCGAAACGAACCAGACTTCCCAGGTTGGCGATGGTCGTTTCCCAGGAAAGGGGTTCCGTGGAATCGTGACCAAGACCGATATGAATGGACAAGAATTTTCCGCCGGCCCGGGAAACCATGCGAATAATGCGGCGAAAAATACCATCGGCCATTTTTGCCTGATCCGGATCATCATGGCCCAGATCGATTTGAAAGAAGGGGCAGTGGTAGCGTACTTCCAGAGGTGCCAGGAGTCCCTGGCCTTTTGCCCATCTCGATTCCTCGAGAGGGGTTCCGGGTAGGCGCTCAAGATCAAAAGACCAGTCAATGCCCTGAAAATCATTGCTAAGGGTGAAATCACGGATGCGGGAAATGTCGTCGAAAATATTGCCCGCTGCCATCTTTGGTTTCATAAAAACATTCCTGTTATTTTGACAACCCCTTTTGGGTTGTTATTGATTGAAATACGTCGAGTGCCATTTTCAAGTGGTCCGGCACTCGCTTCTGTTGATACGCTTGAATGGTTTTGAAGGCAAGGGGCAATGCAAATTCCCTCAAATAAGGCTTCATTTTTTCCTCGGTCAAATGGACGCGGTTTTGTGAATCCCGGTAGTTCCCCGAAAGCACACAGCCCAACTGTTCATCATCTTGTTTCCAATCCAGGCCCAGAATCGTTTCGATCTCTCTGCCATCGTCAATATATCGCAAAGGAAACAGCAAAGGGACTTCAAAACGGCGGGCAAGATCCTGATATCCGTTCAGGGTTGTAGCCGTCTGGTTCACTTTGACAGCCCCATCGTGACGTTCTCTTTCCCCGGCGACAATGGGCGCTCTCAGGGAAATTGCCAGGGGAATACGAACGGCATGAAGGTAAAGATGGCATCCCGCACACGGGGTATAAAACCCATATCGCTTGATTAATTCGGTCATTAAACGACCGTTAAGGGCGTGCCAGAAACGGGGTGATCCCAACACAACCAGGTCATGGATCCGGATCCCGGGCAGTCTTTGGCGCAGACGATGAACAGCATTTCCGACGCTGGTCCAGGGGCCGTACTCCGTTCCGGTATAGGCGTAAACGGGCAGCAGATCGGTAAATCCTTCTGTCTGAACAGCCACTATGGCGGCCGCCACACTGTCCCGGCCCGCCATCTCCACAATGGCCAGGCGGTGCATCTGACGATATTCCGAGACCTTTTGGGCGGAAAGCAGCCAGGATGGAAAATCGATGACGCACTCCGGCTTGTCCCGAAAGTGGTTTTTCAACAAAATATCATGGTCTTTCATTTGATGGCGTTCTATCCTGGGATTGTTTCTCTTCCGGGGTCTTTCGATCACGTGGAAAGCGGCCGTCAGGTGTGAGTTCCGGTCCGCCGTGGATCAACAGATCATCATGGTCAATGGGAAATTCCGCCCTGATATCCGTGCCATTATCACATTTGAATCGAACTTCTCCTTTGAGCTGTTTTCGAACCAGGTTGCGAATCAGTTTCAATCCGAGTGTCTCCGTCCCTTCAATGTCAAGGTCTTCGGGAATTCCAACCCCATTATCCTTTACACGAAAATGAACCCGTTTTTTTTCCGTTTCCGCCATATAAATGAGACATTCCCCCGAGGCATCTTCAGGATAGGCGTGTTTGTAAACATTTGATAGTAATTCGTTCAACACCAGGGCACAGGGAATCGCCTGTGTTACGGACAGATAAATTTTGGAACACTCGATCCTGGGATGAATCCTTCTATAGCTGTTGGTATAAATCTGTCCCATGGAACCCAGCAGCCTCCGAACGTGGGCGGCCATGTCGATTCGGGTAAAAGACTCACTGCGGTACAGCTGAGAGTGCACCAGACTCATGGCGTAAATTTTGGACCGGGCATCGGCCAGTACCATCTTTGCCTCTTCATTCAGTGTCCTTCTGCGGGTCAGATCCATCAGGCTGGAAATCACCTGCAGGTTGTTTTTCACGCGGTGGTGAATTTCGCCCAGCAACAGCACTTTTTCATCCAGGGAATCCTGAATCCTTTTTTCCGCCTTTAACCGCTCATCCACCTCTTTTCTAAGTCGTTCATTGGTTTCGCGCAGTTCCGATGTTCTTCCCAGAATCCTTGACTCCAGGTTTTCTCGATGCTTCTGGAGAGATTTTTCCACATCTTTTCGAATCCTGATTTCATTTTCCAGCTTTACATTGGTTTGGGTGACACGCTCGGCCAGGCGAAGTGCTTCATGGGTCGATTCATCCGCGCTTTCACGGGCCTGTACCAGCGAAACATTTTGTTGTTCGATCTGGCGCAGCATTTCGTTAAAGGCATCCACCAGGGAGCCGATTTCATCATCGCCGTGTTTGGGTGCCCTCACATTATAATCTTTTTCTTTTGAAACCGCTCTGGATAAAGACGCCAGCTCGACAATGGGAGATGCAATGGATTTTTGAAGCCCGATGGATATGAGAAAAGAAAAAATCAGTGAAAATATAATCCCCAATGCCGCGATGAATAAATGGTCACCGGCGAGTTCATTCATCTGTTTCACATCCGATTGCAGATAAACGGTTCCGATGGATTTGCCTTCAGAGCGTACGTCCTTGTAGAGATGGAGCAACCCATCCTTGAAAAAAGCACCGCTTTTTTGAACCGTTGGTTGCGCTTTTGGAAGATCATACCCATTTTGAACATAATGTGCCAGGGGAACCCCTTCAGCCGTTAAAATCCATGCGGAAACAATGGTGGGTTTCGTCTTGAGAAAAGCAAGGGTCTCCCCGGCATCCGCCTTATCGTCAAACAGCAGGGCGGCCGTGCAGTTGTACGCCAGGATGTCTGCAATAGTGGATGACTGGTCATTCATCGTTCGGCGAATTTCCCACTGATCATAAACCGTAAAAGCTGCGAAGACTATCAGCAGGGTGATCATATTGACAACCATGATAATCAATAGAAATTTCTGTTTGATGGGTCTGTCTTTAAAAAGCATCATGGCTATCAATATCTTCTGCGCGGCTTTTCGGCCCGGGGTTATTAATGATATCGGATATCCTCAGCAGTCTGGACCGGATTTCAAGACCGGATTTCCGAACAGCGTGGAGGTTGACGGTAAATCTTTTCCGGTTTTCATTTTTTTCAGGTAGAACGTCAGGGAAATTGAAAGATACCATTCCCCCCAGACCAATAAAAGCTGCATTATCACTGACCGTCAGAACAGGTTTGCCGCTCAATTTTCCGAGAAGTTCTCTCACGCCCGCCAAATCGCCATGGCCCACGAATATAGCGTGAGAGGAACCATGGATCTTCTCAAGCCGGGTCTTGTAAATAATCGACAGCGTTTTTCCTTTAATCATTTTCCCAGACATGGGTTTCATGGCTTCATAAAGCTGCGGATCACCGTATATCACCACTCTCATGGTGTTTGAATGCGAGAAGACTTTTTCCGGCCAGTCCACAAAAAGGAGAAAGTTATACAGATAAAGCGCTGTGATTTTATGTAGTGAAACATTTTGCGGATCATGGCCGAAAGAAACCCGAGACAGAATGATCCAGGGCAGGATCAAAATGAGGCATAAAGAGAATCTGACAATATTTCGCTGAACTTTTTTCACGGCAGTCAAAGGGCATCCATTAAGGCCAGGTAGCCATGAAATACCGGTCAATTTCATCTGCAGCCGGTTGAAAAAGAAGATCCTTTTGCATTGCGCAAATCACTTCTACAGCACAGATAGACGCCCAAAAGGCCTCATCCGAAATACGTTTTTGCGCCTTGGACAACAGCTTTTTTCTGACCTCCGGCTCTCCTGAGATTACCGCCTCTTTCAGAAGCCGGTTGATTTCAGGGGTAGTGCCATAACAGGCAGGGGAATCCACCATAAAGAAATGGTTCAGCAGAGCGCTGCCATCGAAAATAGAATAGCTGCCCCAGGTCATAAACGCCAATGGGATTTCACCATTTATGAATTTCTTATAGAACTGATCCCATTTCCCTATCATCCATATGGGCTTTGCCCGGATTCCCACGGCATCAAGGTCTTCCAAAATGATCTCGGCCGCGCTTTCGTTGTTGATGGCATAATAATCGACTTCGAAACCTTCCGGATATCCGGCTTCAGCCAGCAACTTCCTGGCTTTAACAGGATCATAGGAATAACGCGTCACATTCTCTTCATAACCGAAATGTAAGGGACTCACAACGCTGCCGCAAAAATGAGCATAACCGTTGAAGGCATTCCGAGCAATTTTTTCCCGGTTGACGGCGTGGTTCACCGCCTGGCGCACTTTCTTTTTCATGAAGGGGTTTGGGCCGCTACGGCCTTGCGCATCCATTACCAGGAAATAGACCCGCAGGGTATCGGCGCTCTCTATTTTCACCCGATCGGCCTGTTTCAAAAAAGGGACCTGTTCGGGGTTGACACAGCCTGAACGAATAAGGTCCACTTTTCCGGAAATCAAGGCTTCCATCTGCAAAATCGTTTCCTGGATGATCCGAACTTTCAGTTTCGGGATTTGTGCCATTTTTTTGGGTCCACCAAAGTATTCGAGATTTCTTTCGAAGTCCATCTCTTCAAAATCCCTGTTTGAAACCAGCCGATATGGGCCGGTTCCCACGGGATGCCGGCCGAAACCTTTCTTGCCTGCCTTGCGGTAGTATCCCGGCGGGTAGATGAACAGCACATTGGCAATGAGTTCGGAAAGGGTCGGAATAGGTTTCGCCACTTCAATGCGAATTTTTTGATCATCCAGCAAAGCGATATCTTTTATATTCGACAGGTACTGTGACACTCTTGAATCCGGCTTTTTGAGAAGATTCAGGGAAAATTTGACGGCCGCCCCATTAAAGGGCTCCCCGTTATGAAATTTTACCCCCTTTCGAAGCGTCAGTTCCATATCCCCATTACTCAAAATGCGGTAGGACTCCGCCAGACCGGGGATGATTTTTCCGGTCACCGGGTCCCTGTAAAGCAGTGTATCTCCCCAATTGTGATAGAGCGTCAATACCTGACGGCTATTGCTCACAGCAGGGTCCAAGCTTTTTGGTTTGGCTTTCCCCAGACAAACCACCAGTGTGTCCTTCCGGGTCTGGGCCAATGCATCCGCCGGCGGATGAAGGCTGGAAAGAAGCAGACAAAAAACAAAGAAAAGCCTTATCATGGCATGGGCCTCAAGAGAGCGTTTTCCATAAAATGTTTTCAGTTACGGATTAAGGACTAGATTAATAAAGTATATTTAGCACCCGGAGAAAAAATTGTAAAGTATGGTTGTTGGCATCCTGCAATTCTCATTTTGAAATGATAAGCCCTTGTGGGAGCGGCTTCCAGCCGCGAAAAATCGCGGCGAGACGCCGCTCTCACAGATTTTGCTGCAAATAGGCGTCCATAATTAGAATTGCTGGTTGGCATCGCTTGAAAATGAGTGTCACCCTTATGAGGAAAGGCATCGCACTTGCGATGAAGGATCTGGAAATGATATATTTAATGATCGGTGTTTCCGGAAACCCGGACCCATTTATCATAACTCCCCAAATTTATTTTATATTTTGAAGGATTCCATCATGCAAGATCTCAAAACCTTTGAAACGGTGATAGAAACATTCCAATCCATTTTGCACAAAGACGGCGGTGTGGATGATTTGTTTGAAGAAATAAAAGACCTTTACGACACCATGGAAAAGGAAGAAAAAGAGGACCTGTTTCGTGCCCTTTTCTCGCGTATGGAGGTCCTTCAGGCGGATTTGCAACCCGTATTGAAAAAACTGGTTGCGTGCAAGCCGAATGATCCTTCATGGCCTAAATTAATGTCCCACTTGAGGAACCGGGTCTATTCACCGCGACTGGACGTCTTCAAAAAAATTGCTCTGTCCCCTGGCGGGCTCAAGTTTCTTCTGGATCTTAGAGGAGATCTTCTTTCCGTCATACGGCACGGTGGCCGTGATCTGGAGGCGTTGGATTCGGATCTTGTCTTTTTGTTTGAAATGTGGTTTCAGGAGGGTTTTCTTTATCTGGAGGAAATCACCCTCAATTCCGCATTCAGACAGATTGCGCTCATCAAAGACCGGGACCTGGTTCATCCCATGGCCAGCATTGAAGAGATGGGTCAACGTCTGGGAAGGGATCGACGCTGTTTTGCGCTTTACCACCGGCTGATGCCCTATGAACCGATCATTTTTATTGAGGTGGCCTTGACACGCGGGATCCCCCGCAGCATGGCGGAGATCATGGCGGTCCCCAAAAATCGGTCGGGTGATGCCCGAACCGATACGGCCGTTTTTTATTCCATCAACAACACTCAGAATGGTCTTGTGGGGCTGGGCATGGGAAAAATGCTCATTGGAAAAGTGGTGGCTTAT
>JAJDOH010000045.1 GCA_022340265.1 Deltaproteobacteria bacterium
TTCTGTTGGGATTGTCATCACGATTACAAAGATGGACGGAACGTTTGGGTGCCGTGGGGAGAGACCAAACGGTGTGATCAGTGTCATGATCCCAAGAAAAAGGAACCGAACAAAATCATGCTTCAGAAAGCTTTTCACTACCAGTGCAAAGGATGCCACAAAGATTTTGCCAAGAAGAAGATGAAGACGGGCGCTTACAGAAAATGCGCGGGATGCCATCTGAAGAAAGAAAGTAGTGATTGAATCCGGAAACAGCGTTCGACGCTGTAAAAATGTGGAGAAACCAAGGTGAAATACGCCCAGGCAAAACAGGGCAGGGTGGATGAGCAAACCCGGTAACCTGTTCTTTTAATGGATCCTAAGAGACCACCTCGATTCCTCTGATATTCGGAAATGTTTTGATGATGTCTCCCATTCTTTCAACTAATTCAGAGTCTTCACGCAAAGGAACGGCAGGTTTTAAATAAACGAATTTGTTGTCGATATGGACATTCACATCCGGCTTTACATCGAGAAGAAAGTTTTCGACTTTGACGGTAAGAAGCAGGTCATCCATTGCTTTTTCAGATTTGGGGGTCATTTGAAATTGCTTCCGCTTTGAAGTCTCGCAGATGATATCGACTGTATCCTCCACGGTAATCCTGTCGATGTTGAAAACCAGGTCGTAAAGACGGGGATCCCAAGGTTCGATTCCATACAATGTTTTTCCCCATCGCTTTCTTTGGTCGTCAAGCTTGTTGATCAAAGCTGCGGCCCCTTTTCTGGAAATATTATCGCGTTTCATTACCAGGGAAATTCGTTTTTCCATATTCGCAGTGATCAATATCTTGAGGGCGTGGGAAATGCCCTGTATGAAAAATTGTCCCGCAAATCCATGGTAAACGACGTTCCCTTCGTTCAAATGGTCCAGAAGGATGGAGCGGGTATAGGCGATATATCTTCTTTTTCCTTGATTGAAAGGATTCAACATGGAGGGGGCGTTTTCAAATGCCCGCGTCAATTTTATTTCCGGAATGTCATATTCTTCGGAAGTTGCCAGAATGACTTCCCGGGAGATGCAACGCCATCCCAAATGTTGGGCGACCCTTTCGGCAATTTCCTGGCCGTAACTGTAGCTCCCTCTTGCCACTGTGATAATGCCCATAAGGACCCCCTTTTATGCAATGACGAATGGCATGGTCCTTTTTTCCATCCCCTCCATCGGCACCGCATCTCTCGAAACTTTTTTGGCGTCAAACGATATTTTATCTTAAATGGCGCCCCGGTTTCCAAAAATTGTAAAGGTTTTGGCAACCGGGAGTATTAAACGGGTCGGTTTGGAGATAGAAACATTGACGGGGAAGATAAAAACCAATGAAAGTTTTGCTGTGTATTGCCTTTCTAAAAGATACTTAGAGCACCCGCGGATAAACGCTGCAATGAAAAAACCCCATTTTTGAATATTATACATAAGTTTTTGAACAATTCTACACAAAAAAACTGGAAGAATCTTGAAAATGCGGAAGCGAAAAAATGGATGTACAACAGGATAAATGTTAGGATAAATCTTCATCTAAATCAAAGGGGATTTTCCAGGGGGATACAATGAAAAATTTTCCTCTGTTTTTACCCTATATGAGTCAAACTGCAGGAGTTTTGATATGAAGGGGGTTCTGTTCGACTTTGACGGTACGCTCACCAGGCCCGGTCTTATTGATTTTATGGCCATCAAACGTGCGATCGGATGTCCCCCGGAAATGGCCATTTTGGAGTACATTAGACTAAAGCCGAATAAAGAGCGAAGTTCCCTGACGGAGATTCTTGAGGTGCATGAGGCGAAGGCGGCACGTTTGGCAGTCCCCAACGAAGGTGCGAAAGCATGTCTTTCCACCTTGAGGAAGAAGCGGATTCCCACGGGCATCATTACCCGCAACAGCCTCAAATCAGTTGTTTCAGCTCTTAGACAATTTGAAGGTATTACGTGCGGTGATTTTCATGCGATCATTACCCGTGAAGGGATCTCGCCCAAACCGTCACCTGAAGGGGTTTTCAAGGCGGCCGAAAGCATGGGGTGTCTTGCCGAAGAATTAATGGTGGTGGGAGATTTCAGGTTTGATGTCATCGCCGGGAAGCGGGCCGGTGCCATGACAATCCTGCTTACCAACGGGGAGAGATCCACCATGCTGCCGGAAGACCCGATGCCGGATTATATGTGTAGACATCTTGGTGAGGTGGTTGAAATTGTTCTCGATACAATCACTTCGCCTTGACCAGGAGAATCTGCCCGGGAAAAATAGTGCTTCTCGGAGTCAGTTGGTTCAAGCGTAGCAGGGCGGACAGTTCCATCTGGTGCTTTTGAGCAATGATGTAAGGCGAATCTCCTTTTAAGACCCTGTATGCGGTTGTTTTGTCTTTTTCAATGGAAATGGGCTGGCCGGGAATTTCAAGGATCTGGCCGACATTCAAGGCGGTGCCGGAAATTCGATTTGCGGTTTGTATGGCTTTGGTGGTGGTGCTGAAACGGTTGGCGATATTCCATAGGGAATCCCCCTTTCGGACCGTATAGCGCTGGGTGGAAAGGTTTACCACTTTCTGGTTGCTTTTTTTGGCATACACCCTGGATGCGTCGGCTTTTTGATTGGAGACATAGCTTTTTCTCACAGGCACCTTGAGGAGCTGTCCCACTTTGATGTAACGGCTGCTTCGCAATTTGTTGGCGCGCATGATTGATGTCACGCCGGTGCCGTACTTCCGGGCAATGGTTGAAAGGGTTTCGCCTTTTCTGACACGGTGAGTTGCCGTGGATCGCGTGTAGGTGGGGATAACGGGCGGATGCCAGTTTGGAATCTCGTTCAATTTGGCCAGGGCGACCTCTCCTTTACCTTCAGGAACCCTGATTTCGTATGGGCTGGGCGGGGTTGTGCGATGTTTGAGTGCAGGGTTCAGTTCCTGCAAAAGGTCTGGTGAAACACCGATGCTTTCGGCCATTGATTCCAGCGAAATCTGCCTGTCAACGGTAAGGGGCTCCGTTTCAACTGGTTTGTCGACGGGTGGCAGGACAAAACCGTTCGCTTTGGGGTTATTGATGATGCGCAATACAGCGAGAAACTTGGGGACATAGAAAGCTGTTTCCGCGGGAAGCCTTGTATAGAGATCCCAGAAGTGATCCAGATAGTTAACCTTCTGGGAATTGATGGTCCTGAGCACGCGGCCTTCGCCGCAGTTGTAGGCGGCAAGAACCGTATCCCAGTCTCCAAAAATCTGATGGAGCTCGCTCAAATAGGCGATGGCCGCTTCGGTTGATTTTTCCGGGTCCATTCTTTCATCGATCCACCGATCACGCTTAAGACCATATTTGTATCCGGTGGATGCAATAAATTGCCACATACCCAATGCCCGCGCACGGGAAAGGGCCCTTATTGTGAAGCCGCTTTCGATGAGGGGCAGCCAGGAGAGTTCCTCAGGGAGCCCTGCTTTCTTGAGGCGCTTTACAATAAACGGGCGATATTTTCCGGATCGGCGATAGGCTGCGAGAAAGGCTTTCCTGTAACTTCCCTTATACAAATCCAGGGCTTTTTGCACATGGCTGTTCATATCCAACGGGATGGCCTTGTGATTACCGTTTAAGACCGTAAAGCGGGATGAATAGACCTGTAAAATGCGCTGGGAGATGGTGAACCGTAAATCGTCAATTTGTTGTTGGATTTCCGGTGAGTTGTTGTGGTTAATCCTCAGTATGATTGCGTAGGATTCGTCCAGCGCATCAATGGCGTTTTCCAGATCGCCCTGTTCCCAGAAATCATTGGAGGCGTTGCAGAATTCAAGGGCCGAGTCGAGCATCTCCTGGTTCGATTTTTCCCCGTCGTTTGACTGCTGAAATGTTGAACGACGCTCTCCATTTTTGTTATGAAGAAATGCATCATTTCTGATGTCCATTTCCGGGAAACGGTGTTCTGTTTCCGTGGAACCCCCATAAACGGAAGACGGGTTTCCCCCGACCATTGCTTCCGCGAGGGATTCGCCGGCGGAGGACATGCTATTCATGGATGGGTTAGACTGGGTGTTTTGTTGCCGGGTATTGGTGGCACAACCGGTCAATGCCAGAATTGAACAAAAAATTGTGAGTAAGCAGAAGCCGGTATTCTTAAAAAGAAATTTCATTTTTCTCCGTTGGGTTGCGGGGTAGTACCTATTGCCCGTCTAAATTTTCTGGAGTATAAAGAATCCCCCGTGAATGGTCAAGGGGATAATCGCGAATAAATGCTCAGAAGGCTTTTTGCGAATGTGGCAAAGCCAGGGTTTTCAGTTTATGGCCCGGAAAATCGGTAAGCGAGATATGAAGGAATTCATCTCGGTCCCTTACAATCCCAAAGCGGCATCCATCTTTAGAATCTCCATGAGCTTTTCTTTTTGGTTCCATTGGGGGTTCTCCAAAACGATCCTGTTTAACTGATTTAATATCTTCCCCACGGCCGGGCCGGGAGAAAGTCCCGTCACGGACATGATATCATTGCCGTCTATGGCCAGGTCCGAGAGTTGAATGGGGGGAGAAGATGCCAACTGCTGTTGAATCCTTTGATCCAATTCAAAAAGAAGATCCTGGTTACCGTTTTGTTTCCCGTGGGCTAGGATATCGGCCCGCCTGAAGGCCAGAAGATTTTCCATATGATCCGCCCCCACCCGTTTGATGAACCGCCGAATGGCGGCATCCGTCCATTGAGGGTTGTAGCCGATGAGATGGCTTTCAATGAGGTGCGTCACCTCGGCGATCATTTGGTTGCCGAACTTAAGCCGTTTCATGATTTCTTCGGCAAGTTCGGCACTGGCCTCTTCGTGCCCTTTAAACCGCCAGATGCCGTTTTCTTTCACGCGCACCCGGGGTTTTGCAATGTCGTGAAGGAGTGCCGTGAGTCTCAAGACGGGACTCGGTGCCACGGTGTCCACGGTTAAGAGGATGTGTTTTAAAATCGTGAACCGGTGGTAGTGGTTTTGTCGTTTGAGACGCCCTTCAAGAAGCTCCGGTAGAAATTCTCTTAAAAGACCAAGTCTTATCAGCGTGTTGATGGCTTTGGAAGGTTTTGGGATCGTAAGAATTTTCATCAACTCTTCCCGAATCCGTTCCGGAGCAACCTCTGAAAGCAAACGGGCCAGCGTTGAAATTGCTTTTTTTGTCTCTTGATGAATTCTGAAATCAAGCTGTGCTGCCAGCCTTACGGTTCTGAGCAACCTCAGGGGGTCCTCCCGAAAACGATCTTCAGGATTTTCAACGGCCCGCAGAATTCGGTTCTGAAGATCCCGCCGGCCGTGGTGGGGATCAACGATTTCTCCGGTCGAAGTGTCCAAGGCCATGGCGTTGATGGTCAGGTCTCTTTTTGATAGATCCGATGCCAGCGTTTTCGCGGCGCTCCTGAAGGTGGTGATTTCATAAGAATGACCTTCCATGACAATGACCATGGTGCCGTGACCCGGAGAGAAATGGGAATCGTTCCTGAAAAGTTCTTTCAGAGCCTCAACAGAAGCGGAAGTGGCCAGATCCCAGTCGGTTATGGACCTTTTTAAACAAATGTCCCTGACGGCACCGCCGACCACATAAACAGAATGATTGGCCCATTTAAGCTTCCTGATCAAAAGTCTGACAGGGTAGGGAATTGAATCGACGGAAAAGTCAGTCATGGTTGTTACGGATACAGATCGCTATTGATTATATTGCGAAAACTGATGTAATCGTTTGCCGAACAGGGCTAGATTTTCAAGGCTCTGATTTCGGTTTTCCTCGGATATATCCTCAGAGAGCGGAAAGTCCTCTTTGATCATGCGAATAGCGTTTTTGAAAGTAATCTGCGAAACCGATTCGAGATGGTTAATAAGCCCGAGCCTGTAGTAACGTTGCCCCAGATTGGTCATGCTTTTGAGCAGATCGGTGCGTTTTTTGCCATTCTGCCGGCGTTTCAGAACGACGCCGGCCGCGACCCAGTAGGACTCCAGAAATGTTTTGGCCAGATTGGCCCAGAGGGTCGTTTGTTCCATACCGGGTCTCGTGAGGCTGTAACCGGCACTGACATCGCTTTCGACCAGTAGCCGGGATTCAAAAAAGTGATCCAGAATGCGGTTTACTTCTTCTTCAGGTGTCTGGGTTTCCTCTTCATATATGAACTCATATCTAAAGACGTTTTTTAGAAACAAATAGTCCTTTGCGACATTTTCCTTGGGGGTGATTTCACGATTTCCGGTCAGCAGCGAAAGCGATACAAAAGCGTGGGGGATAAACCAATGGATGATACTGTTTTTATAGTATTCCAGTTCAGGTTTTTTTTCATCTTTTGTGAAATAAAACATTTCCTCATCGTCCACATCTTCGATGGTTTCAAGCACATGACTTTTCACAAGAACACCCAGGGTTTCCTCGATGGCATTTTCACATTGCCGGCACGAATCCGCGGTGGGTGTTCCCTTTGCCTGAAGAAAATCTAAAAGCATCTCACCGGTTTTCATGATCTCCCTTTGTTGAAACCCTTTTCGATACTTGGCCAGAATTGCCGTTGCAACAATGGCCATGGGCGTCACAAGGGTGGCCTTATTGATGCTGCGTATAATGTGAAAGGCCAGGTGTTTATGCTTTCGGTCTTCTATCTGAGGCCGCTCAGCCAGGTATTGCTTCAGGGAAAAGGGCTGGCCGAAACGAATATAGATTTTTCCATACTTTTTCTTCAAAAATTGCCTGGTTCTCACAAACTGTTGAAAGCTCTCCGCTTTCTTTCCGCCCCCGCCCAGCTCTTTCAGGTAAGCCTGTTCTTCCAGAATGCGGTCATAGACGATGGATGCCGGCACAAAGATGAGATCGTCGCAGTAGCGCTCACGGTAGGCTTCCATCAGGATGGAGAGAAAACCGATTTTGGGAAGGATCAGTTTCCCGCTGCGGCTTCGGCCCCCCTCAATAAAGAACTCCAGGGGATAGTTCTCATGAACGAGGGCCTTGATGTACCGTGAAAAAACCGTTGCATACAGCCTGGCCCCCTTGAACGTCCTTCGAATAAAAAACGCGCCCGATTTTCTGAAGAAATTGCCCAGGGGCCAGAAAGAGAGGTTCTTGCCCGCGGCAATCCTGGGAATGTGGAGGTGGTTCACATAAAGGATGTAATTGAGTACCAGATAATCGATATGACTCTTGTGGGAAGGGACATAGATGAGCGTTCCTTTTCGGGACCACTCCCTCACACTGGCCAATTCATCCGGATTGGTATCGATCCCCTGAAACATCTTTTTCCAGATCCAGGTCAATACCGCACTGGCGAATTCGATATAGGCAATGTTGAAATCCGCCGCGATTTCATCGAAATAAGCCACCGCCTTTTTCTTGCTTTGTTTCAGCCCGCTTTTTTTATTGGCCGCATTGGTTGTGATGGCAGTAATGACGTCCGGGTCTCGCAATACGGTTTCTCTGAACTGCTGTCGCGATTTCAGGACCGGTCCCAAGATGACCCTTTTTTGCTGATCAATGCTTTCAAGCAGCGTCTTTCTGACAGCGGCGGTTATTTCTTCTAGCGGGGCGTCGGGTGGGGTCGTTTCCAGATGTTCTTTCAGATTAACGGGTTCCCCGAAATCAATAAATGCGCGACGGTTGTGTCTGAAGAAGAGAATAATCTTTCTGGGAAAACCGATTCTATCTTTAAATCCAAAGAAAATATCAAAAAAGCCCTGCTGACTTTTTTCAGGGGTCTTCTTGTAGGTAATCAATTGGGGAACCACAAAGATGGGGCGCGTCATCTTTTTCTGGGTTTCCAACAGAAAGGCCAGTGAGTCCTGTTCAGAATAGATGAAATGCCGTGTAAATCCCACGGGATCTACCAGACAGATGAGTGCGGAGGTGCCTTCGGAAATGGCTTTTTCAAAATAGCCGGTCTTAAACGGGCTGGGAAAGCGGCCTTCTTTGATAAGGCCCGTTAAGTAGAATTTGAAAACATTGAAAAGCTCGCTCAAAGGAAGGACAAGTGCCATGTTAAGGTCGAATGCAATTTTAGGGTAGGGCAGGCGGCTGGTCAGAAAACGGTAATGGTAGAGGAGAAAGTCCAGACGTCCTCTATATTTCACGGCATATACTACGGTTCCCTGGCGGTTCATTTCCTTTAATCTTTGAGTCATGCTCTCGTTATAGCGAACTCTTTTGAAGAGCCTGAAGAGCAGCCAGTTCAAAAGAAACCGCGGTTTGTAATCGACCACAAAGGGAAAATGTGCTTTTTTGTTCTTCATCTGCTTTCCTATAAAAATTTACACCGTCTAGCCAGGCGCATCACTGGCAGCCTGTAGAGATAATTTCCAATGAATCGTACAATTCATGGAAGATTCTGGCAAGAACCAAATGTTTTGCGTCATTGAAGGGTTCATGAAGTCTTTGATTGAACCTTTGCGGCGTTTATTGCAGCGCTTCATAGGGTGGTTGTTGACAAAAGCAATTGTATGGTTAAAAATAACAGCCAATGAAGCTTTTCAGCCCAGCTGAAAATTCCCGGAGGGAAATTATGTATAAACCTATGTCCATATCCGGTCTAACGGTTGACCCCATCACCAACAGCCCCATTGTTATCCTCAAGGAAATCGATGGGGATGGTACCCTTCCCATATGGATCGGTTTGCTGGAAGCGACTGCCATCGCCAGTGAACTGGAAGGCATCAAGTTTTCCAGGCCCATGACCCATGACCTATTGAAGAACGTCATGGACATGGTACATATCAAGGTCAGCAAAGTTGAGGTTTGCGATCTGAAGGACAACACCTATTACGCGCGCATCAATTTCCTGTTTAACGGTCAAGAAATGTCCATCGATGCCAGGCCCAGTGATGCCATTGCCCTCTCTCTTCGGCTGGATGCCCCTATTTTTGTTTCGGAAGAAGTCATCGACCGATCAACCCAGATTGATCTGAAAGCTGAGGCCCAGGACAAAACTGAAAAAGGGAAGAAATGGCAGGAAATTCTGGAAAGCCTGGATCCTGACGACTTCGGAAAATACAAGATGTGATAAGCGGGTTCACGCCAAGATAACCGATTTCACCCTTTCCGGTTCCCGTAGCCCCAGTGAGGAACCCGTGCCACCCGCAACAGCCGCTGCGTGTCTTAATCCATGACCGTTTTTAACAAAAGAAAGTTTTTCTATTTCCTGGGTGCCTCCGTTGTCTTATTCTGGCTGGTGATGGTCGGCCTGCTGATTCGAAAGACGCAATTTCAGGGAAACGATCAACTGCCGGGTATTCCCGCCCATGCCGGAAACATGGACCGTTCTCAGCATGAGTGGATGGAGATCTATCTCAAAGGCAAAAAAGTCGGCTTTTCGGAAATGCGACTGAGTCCTTTAGGTCAGGAACTGCTCATTGAAGAAAAAATGGAACTGGCTTTGAACCTGATGGGGCAGCCAAGTGTCATGCGTATGTCCACCCGGGCTGTTTTGGACAAAGGGTATGCCCTCAAGCGGTTTCTGATGATCATTGATTCCGGTGTGGTGCGATTCCGTGTATCGGGAAAAGTTGACGGAGACCGCATCCTTGTTGAAACAGGCGAAGGCGAAAAAGCAAGGAAGCATACGATTTCGGTTGATGGTCCCCTGACCATCGGAGCGGGAATTACAGGGTTTTTCAATGGGAGAAAAATCAAGGTCGGAGAGACGTTTCGATTCACCATGTTTGATCCTTCGGTCCTTTCCCACAGGGATGTGGCGGTAAAAGTCGCTGATAAGACGGTCATCTCCTTAAGCGGTAAAGAATATTCCGCTTTTCGTCTGGAAACCAAAGCCTGGGGTCAATCGCTGGTTTTCTGGTTGAATGAAGACGGGGTTTTGTTGAAGGAAGAAGGATTCATGGGGTTGACCCTGGTTCGTTCCGACAAAGCACATGCTCCCTTTGACGTGGATGGCTCGGCCGGGGCCGATCTTTACGATGCTGCTGCTGTATCGGTAAAGCGGACGCTGGATCGTGCACGTGATATCACGTATCTCAAACTCAACGTGGCGGGGCTTCGGGATACCGGTTTTGATCTTACCGTGTTGAACGAGAACAGACAGAAACTAAAAGGGAATGTTCTTGAGATCACGCAGGAAATCATCCCCCGCCGTGTCGCATGGAAAAAGGGATCCATAACCGAGACGACACCCGATTTGAAAGCTTTTCTCTCGCCGGAAATCAACATTCAGAGTGATGACGGAGCCTTGTTGAAAAAGGTGCGGGAAATTGCCGGGGATGAGGAGGATAAACGCTCTGTAGCGCAAAAGTTGATGGCGTGGGTCTATGAAAATGTCGAAAAACGCCCTGTTGTCAGTGTTCCTGACGCCCTGACGGTTCTGGAAACGAAGGTGGGCGACTGCAACGAACATGCGGTGTTATTGACGGCGCTCCTCAGGGCTGCGGGCATACCGGCACGGGAGTGTGTGGGGATCGTTTATTCGGATAACCGCTTTTTCTACCATGCCTGGACTGAAGCCTGGCTGGGCCGGTGGATTTCAATGGATGCCACCCTCAACCAGATGCCCGTGGATGCAACGCATATCAAGCTGGTTCACGGGGGGCTGGACAGACAGGCGGGGCTGATGGCGCTTATGGGCAAACTGAAGCTGGAAATCGTGGATTATAAGCATGATTAAGCTGGTCAATCTTTCCAAAAGGTATAAATCCTTTCTAGCCGTTGACGGGATCGATCTGGAGATAAAACCGGGGGCGCGGTTCGGTTTCCTGGGGCCCAATGGCGCCGGTAAAACAACCACCATCAAGATGATGGCCGGTGTTTTGCTGCCCAGCGATGGCCGAATCATCATTAACGGCCACGATATGGCAAATGAGCCGGTCGCCGCCAAACAGTGTGTGGGGTTCATACCCGACCGGCCGTTTCTCTACGAAAAGCTCACGGGTTTCGAATTTTTGCAGTTTGTAGCGGGGCTGTACGGCCTTTCAAACAACGGAAAGCTGAAGCACCGTATTGAGGGATTGCTGGATCTTTTTGGGCTGACCCGATGGGGAGAAGAGTTGATTGAAGGGTACTCTCACGGCATGAAACAACGTCTGGTCATGTGCGGGGCCCTGGTGCACCGTCCGAAAGTACTCATCGTGGATGAGCCCATGGTGGGCCTGGACCCGCGAGGGGCCAGACTGGTCAAGGATATTTTCAAGGATCAGGTGGAAAAGGGTGCGACGCTGTTCATGTCGACCCATTCTCTCGATGTGGCTCAGGAGATCTGTGACGAAATCGCCATTATCGAGGATGGACGCCTGATTGCCCGAGGGACTGCTGAAGCGCTTCGCCGGCAGGCCGGCGTGGACGGTACGCTGGAGGAGGTCTTTCTGCGACTGACCCGGCAAAAAGAGGATGAATGATGGGCCAGTTGGTAGTTTTGTTACGTCCCGGCCTCCTGGGTTTCAGAAACCGGCTGAGCCTTAACCACGGAGCGGGTTTCAAAAAACCGCTTTTTATGGCTGGGTTGGGTGTTTTTTTTTGTGTGATCCTGTTTGTGCTTTCAGCCAGGGTGTTGGTCTATTTTCAATCCGTTGAAATGATCGGAGACCTGCTGGCGAAAGAACTTCTGAGCATGGTGTTTTTGACCTTTTTTTCAGTGCTCATATTCAGCAACATCATTGCCGCCCTTTCCACCCTTTACCTTTCCAAAGATCTTGAATTCTGCCATTCGGCGCCGGTGCCCCTTGAAACGCTTTTTACGGCACGTGCGTTCAGCAGCTTTTTAAACAGTTCCTGGATGGCGTTGATTTTCGCCATACCGATCCTGGGGGCGTACGGGTATGTATATGCCCCCGGTGTGGGGTTTTACGTCAGTCTTATCCATCTGATCCTCGCCATGGGCCTCATTGCCTCCGGTCTCGGCATTCTGCTGACCATGACACTGGTTCATGTTTTTCCGGCCCAGAGAACACGGGATATCATATTGCTGCTGTCCATTCTCATGGTCGTGGGCCTCTATCTCCTGTTTCGGTTCCTGAAACCCGAAAGACTGGTAGACCCCGAGATGGCCCTTTCCGTCATGCAGTATGTGTCGGCACTGAAAGCGCCCGATTCACCTTATCTTCCCACCCACTGGATCACGGAGATTCTCTGGGCGCATCTCATCGCGGGAAGCGAAATGGGGAGTGAAGTTTTCTATTTGCTACTGACATGGTCCACCGCGTTAACACTGGTGTTTGTCAATATCTGGACGGCTTCTTTTATCTACCAGGACGGTTTCAGCAAGGCCCAGGAGGCGAAGAAGAGGCTCATGGGCGGAAAGCGAATTCTGGATCTTTTGATTTGCCTCGCCACGAAACCCTTTAAACCGGATCTGGCCGTAGTGATGGCCAAGGATATTCGGGTCTTTTTCAGGGACAATACCCAATGGTCCCAGTTGCTGCTTCTTTTCGCCCTGGTGGTGGTGTATGTCTATAACTTCAAGGTGTTGCCACTGGAGAAGAGCCCGCTCCCCTTGGACTTTCTTCAAAACGGGCTTGCTTTTCTGAACATGGGTCTGGCCGGTTTTGTTCTGGCGGCGGTGGGGGTTCGGTTTGTTTTTACGGCGGTGAGTGCGGAAGGGACGGCTTTCTGGATTCTGCGTTCATCTCCCATGCAACTGGGGCGGTATTTATGGGGAAAGTACTTTTTCTTCCTGGTGCCGATGCTTTTTTTAGGGATGATATTGATTGTAGTGACCAACAACTTTCTCCAGGTTAGCCGGTTCATGATGCTGCTCTCATCGGCAACCATGTTTTTCATGGTATTTGGTATCGTAAGTCTCGGTATCGGTTTCGGTGCCATGTACCCCAGATTTGACCATGAAAATATCGGGCAGGTGGCCACCGGATTCGGCGGGCTTCTTTACATGATGGTGAGTGCCCTTTTTATCGGTGCGGTTGTGGTTCTGGAAGCAGGCCCTGTGTACCTACTGTTTATGTCGGAAATGAAAGGCCGCTCCATTTCATCCCTTGAGCACGGGTACATGGTAGTGTCCTTTGCCGGCGTGCTGGTGCTGACCGCCACAGCCGTGTGGAAACCCATGGGGCTGGGGCTTAAGGCCTTGACTGCATCCAAAAAACGGAAATAGATATTGGGCAATCATCTCTTTGAATATACCGGCAACGTACACATTCATACCGGTTATTCAGATGGCTCCAAAACCGTTGCTGAAATTGCGCGGGACGCAGCGTTGGCAAACCTCGATTTTATTATTATTAATGATCACGATTATATGGCGAAATCTCTTCATGTTGAAGATGAAGGACATTATGGGGGCCTGCTGGTCCTGATGGGCCTGGAATTGGGAGGACGGTTCCACCATTACCTGGCCTTTGGCCTGCGTGAGATGGTGCATGGAAAAGGGGCTGGGCCCCAGTCGGTCATCGATCGTGTGAACCAAAAAGGCGGCTTTGGGTTTCTGGCCCATCCCTTTGAACAGGGGATGTCTTTCAGGGAGAATCGCATCGCCTACACCTGGAACGATCTTTCGGTCACCGGCTATACCGGCATCTGCATCTGGAATTTTTCGTCCCGGTGGAAGGAACGGGTTAAAACACCCCTGCATGGCCTCTTCTTTCTGTTGTTCAAGAGCCGGACGCTGAAAGGTCCCAGCCAACAAACCCTTCGATTCTGGGATAGCGCATGTGAAAAACGGCGGGTTGTGGCCATCGGCGGCTCCGATGCCCATGGCGGGCTCTTTCGCTGGGGACCGCTGCGATTTACGCCCCTTTCTTACCGGGACGGGTTCTTGTCCATCAATATCCATCTGCTGCTGGATCGTCCGCTTTCCAAAGACCCGACTTACGCAAAAAAACAGGTCTACGAAGCCATGAAAGAGGGTCGGCTCCATATCGCCCATGACCGGCTGGCATCTTCCAGAGAGTTCAGGTTCTCTTACGTCACGGAAAGGGGCGGCACCCTGGAAATGGGAGAGGAAAGGACCTATAGGCCGGGTACTGTTGTTGTGGAAACACCCCAGAAGGGGGAAATCCGCCTGTTGAGAAATGGTATTGTGGTGGCCCGGGCCATGGGTTGGGGCTTTTCCCATGCCGTCCGGCAACCGGGCGTCTATCGCGTTGAAGTGTATCGGCGTGTCCCCATTTTCGGACATCGCCCATGGATTTTTTCCAATCCCATCTATTTACGGTAACGGTTTCAACCTTTCTGTTCTTCCTTCAATAACGCCTTCGCGGCATCCAGATCATAGGCACGATTGGGGTCGAAATCGCTCTTTTTTTCAGCCTTTTTTTTATACATTTCGGCAGCTTGCAATATGGCGTCATAGGGGATCCAGCCATGCTCTTCCCATAGCTTGGAATCATCGGTATTCCACATCCTGAAGTGGATCATGCCGTCTTTTTCCTGAACATACATGCGGACTTTTTTGTTCTGGGGAAATGGATAATAATACTTCCCGCGTTCATCTTTCATCTGTTTTGCTCCTCAATTATTGGAAAAGCGTTTTATCATTTTTTGAATCGGCTTTTCAAGAATCTCTAGAAGGTCCCCCAATTTCATAATCCTGCAGGCGCCGTAAAGAAGGCACAAAAACAGGGTCCCTAGGCCGAGGCATGTGAGAAGTGCCCCTGAAACGGTGTTGGTAAAAGCGCCTTCAAAAACCCATTGTCGGATGGCTTCGAGCGCTGACCCCAGAAAAATGCTTAACAGCATCATCTTCATCACCGCAACATAGATGTGACCACTTTCTTTATTCTGTGTGCGCCGGTTCCAGCAGACATACAGCAGGGCCACCTGCATAAAAGCGGAAACGGAAACTCCCAGAGCCACACCGGAGGCGCCCATCTTCGCCATGCCCAGCATAAAAACAGGAATGCTGAGAATCACCGCCGCTGTCCCCAGTAGCGCCGGAAAAAGCGTATTCTGAAGCGCATAGTATCCCCGTACCACAACGCTCTGGGCGGAAAAAGCGAAGGTGCCCAGCAGCAGGAAAGGAAGTAGATGAGCGGTCAGTGCGGTGGCCGACGCATCAAAACGACCCCGCTGAAAAAGAATGAAAACGGTCTCATGACGAATGACCATTAGGAAGACGGAAAAAGGGATGACAATGGAAAGCGCCCGAACGGTTCGATCCAGCAGACGGTTCATTTCCAGCATTCGCCTTTCCGTAGCCAGCCGTGACATAAAAGGGTAGCTTGCGGTGCCCACGGCTTGGCCGAAAAAGCCTACCAGAATGAACATGATCCTGAGTCCGTAATTAAGGGCCGCTACGGCGCCCTGCGGCATATAGGAACCGAAGAATCTGAAAAAAAATTCCGTTGAAAATGTCATGGTGAGGCCCAGGATCAGGGGAAGGGTCAATAGGACGTATTTTTTCAAATCGGGATGGGTCCATCCAAAACAGGGTTTGAACTTCATGCCGCAGCGAGCGGCACCCATCCACTGAATGATGAAATTGCCAATGATGGCGCCCCCCAGTACGCCCCACGCAAACCCTTCAATGCCTATCCATGGCGCCAGCACAATGCCGCCCGTGATGATACCCAGATTGTAGAGGAGGGGGGCCAGTGCCGGAACGAGAAAATGCTCCTTTGCAAATTGCACGGCCATAAATAGGCCGCCGATAAAGAAAAAGAACTGGGCCGGTAGAACAATGCGGGTCATGCGGATAATGAGTGCTTTGACGGCCGGATCATCGATGCCCGGTGCAAACAGCGCCACCAGATGATCCGCATAACACCAGGCCGCGATAATGAAAAGGAGCAGCACGCTTCCAAAGGAGGAAAGGATGAGAGAGAAGATGCGCCATCCCTCTTTTTCCCGGTTGCCGACAAGGTAGTGGTTGAAGATGGGAATGAATGTGATGGAAAGAAACCCCGTGGCTGCCACATGATTCAGCAGTTCAGGCAGCACAAACGCCATTTGGTAGGCGTCTACCGATACGCCGGTGCCGCCCACATAGGCAATGACCATTTCACGAAGCAACCCGATGACCCGGCTCAGAAGGACCGAGGTCATCATGATCATGGATGCGATGCCGACCTTTTTATAGAGGGATCCTCCGGTGTCGGCGGTATCTTTCGCCCCGGCTTCTTTTGTTGTGGTCATTTGAAGGCCAGGTTTCCGGGAAAGGTCAATGAACGACCCTCAATCCATGGGATGATTGCAGCTTTTCCCACAGTTTCATGATGATGAGGGTGATCGCCTCCGCCTCTTTGACGGAAGTTTTTCCCAAAACGAAACTGCAGGAGGCTATCAGCGCGTTGTTGCCGTCCTGCAGACCGAAATTGTCTGCAATGTAACGGCCCAGCGTATGATCCAGGGTCGTGAGCTCTCCATAGCCCATTCTAGCGATTTGACTTTTGTCTTTGAGGGAGAGCTGTGTACTGAGACGCTTGACGGCTTGATCAACCGTTTCAGGCAACAGGTCCGTCCGTCCGAAAGATGGGTCCATATGCGTGCTGATCAGGGACATGTGATAGGCGGCTTCCAGAATGTCGAAGGCGGCACGGTATATGCGCTTGTCCTGGCTTTCGCGGGAACCCGCCACATTTAATACCTTTACACCTTTTTCCTTTATCCAAGCGTGAACGGATTGGGCCGCGCTGAAGGCGTTGGTTTCCAGCAGGTTCACATGAAAGCAGGGGCGACCATGTTTCAATGCCAGTTTCTGTGTTAAAAGCGATCCGCCGGTGAGCTTGCCGTGGGAAAATATCAGGGTCGCGTCGGAATCGATTACATTCTGCTCGGTTCTGCGGGCGTAATCGGCGCTGTCCATTTCCTTGAGCCGGTATTTTTCAGGCAGCGTGCCATCTTCCGCGAGACGCCCTTTGGGTATCCAGCCACCGTGGGGAATATTCCACTCCATGGCAAAATCAAGGGCCGCCCTGTCGGCACCGGTCTGCCCCCCTGAAACGATTTTTCTGACCATTATCAACCCATGTTAGAGTTCAATCGGAAGCAAAAATAACAATGTTAAATGCGTTTGTAAAGACAGGAATTTCGGGCCGCGAAAGATGGATGGGACCTCCAGAAGGGTTCGGTGTGCCGGGAGCGCTGAGGGTTCC
>JAJDOH010000096.1 GCA_022340265.1 Deltaproteobacteria bacterium
GTCGCCCTCAATTATGATTTTTCCAAAGCCTATTATTCCAGAATCAAGGATAACCAGATCTATGGCCGGGTAAAAAGGCTTCTCCTTGATCCCCTTCTCATCGCACTCAAACGAAAATTCACTGAAAGCAAAGACCAGAAAATGCTGAACCTCATCGATTTTCTGCTGAGTTTCAAATATCAACTGAGCGGTGAGGTCGCTTTTCATGTGGACCTACTCAAAAAAATGAGGTTTGCCACCAATTGGGGGGTTGAAATCTTTACCCTCATCGAAGTCTATCGAAAAGCCTCGGCACCGGCCCAGGTCATGTTCACCAAAGACCCTTTTGATCATAAACATCAGGACGTCTCCAGCGGTGACCGCACAAAAGGGTTGAACCGAATGGCCATTGACATCGTCACCACTCTGATGAATGCCTTGATCATAGAAGAAGGGCTTGAAATTTCCGACACCTTTTTCAGGGATCTGACCGTGACATACCAGGCCGTGGCGGAAGAACAGGTCAAGAAATATTCCGATGACGCGGACTTCAGCGGTCTCACATACGACCGGGACAGGGAGGAATTCCTGGTCAAGGAAGTTTTCACGCATTCAATCCTTGATGCCGGGGATATGCTCACTTCCCCTTACCGAATGACGGAAAAATTCCTGAGGTTTGTCAGTTCTCACAAAGAATTCGATGCGTTCATTAAAAATGGTCTGGCCCAGACCATTCTGGCGGTGGAAAACAAGACCGAAAAACACCTTTTTGAGACGCCAAGAACGGTTTCCTGGGAACGGGTATCCAACAAGTTGCCTGACATTTTTTATGACTTGATTGAAGTGGTGGAAAGTGAGAAAAGGCGTTTTTCCTGAAGCACAAATGGGGCAGTTGATGGTTCAATCTTTTTTTTCCCGGGATTCATCTCCTCCTTCCCATCTGGTTTTTACCGACCTGGATGGCACCCTGCTGGATCATCAAACTTACGAATGGAAAGAGGCACTCCCGGCGCTTGACCTTTGTCGCAGAAACGGCGTGCCGGTGATTCTGGTATCGAGCAAAACCAGGGTGGAAATGGATGTGTTGCGTCGAAAATTGCATCTTTCCTCACCCTTTGTATCCGAAAATGGCGGCGGCGTTTTTTTTCCAAAAGAAACCTTCAGGGATGCACCATCCGGTGCCTTTCCCGCAAAAGCCATGGATCGGAATACTTCTGAACAACTCTGGGAGTGGTCTTTGGGAACGCCCTATTCCCATCTGATCCGTGCATTGCATGACATGCGCAAGGTTTTGGGTTGGCCCATAAAAGGATTCTCCGAAATGGATGTTTCTGAAATTGCACGGCACACCGGCCTTGACGAGGCGACTGCCCGTCTTGCGGCCATGCGAGAATATGACGAACCCTTCATATTTGATGGAGAACCGCCGAAGGACTTGAAGCCACTTCATGACGAATCGGCGGCCAGAGGATTGACGGTCGTTTCGGGAGGCCGCTTTTACCACCTGTTGGGGAACAATCACAAAGGAAATGCCATGATGCGAATTGCTTCGTTATACAATTGTCAATATCCGTCAACAGGAGGGCACTCCGACCATATCCCCACCATTGCCCTGGGGGACAGTCCCAATGACTTTTCAATGTTATTGCGTGCGGATTTTCCGATTCTCATCCGTTCGGAACGGGATTTTCCGGAACTTGAAAAGAAAATCCCGAAACTCGAAATAACCCGGTCCAAGGGCCCAAAAGGCTGGAACAAAGCCATTTTGCATATCTTAAGGAATAGCAAGGAGAAGGCCGATGCCTGAAAGTTTTCAAAAGGAAATCAATCCGGAAAACATCAAAAAAACGGAAATGGTGGTCTGCATCCCTTCATACAAGGAAGCGGATGCCATCAGTTTTCCAACATCCCAAGCCGATGAAGGTTTGAAGAAATATTTCGGCGAGTATGAATCCGTTATCATCAATTGTGACAATAACTCCCCAGATCATACCCGTGAGGCTTTTCTGGAGACACCCACCACAACTCCTAAGATGTATCTATCCACTGAACCGGGCCTCAAAGGAAAAGGGAATAACTTCCGAAACCTCTTCCAAAAAGTGGCGGACTTAAAGGCAAAGGCTGTAGTGGTGGTGGACGCTGATCTGAAAAGCATCACTCCCGAGTGGATCAAACACCTGGGGGAACCGCTTTTCAGCGGATTCTCATACGTCGCGCCCCTCTATATTCGTCACAAATACGACGGCACGATCACCAACGGCATCGCCTACCCGATGACACGGTCGCTCTACGGAAGACGTGTCCGTCAACCCATTGGCGGTGATTTCGGGTTTGCCGGTAAACTGGCATCCATGTATCTTGAGAGTAAGAGCTGGAGCGAGGCGGTAGCCAATTTCGGAATCGATATCTGGATGACGACACTTGCCATCAACCATAAGGCCCAGATCTGCCAGGCCTTCATGGGGCGGCCCAAAATTCACCGCACCAAGGATCCGGGCAGCGATCTGGGGCCCATGTTTCGACAGGTGGTGGGAACGATCTTTTCCCTGATGAAAGAGTTTGCACCTTACTGGCTCAAAGTGAAGTACAGCCGTCCCACCGCCATTTACGGGTTTGGACTGGGGGAAACGGAAATGCCCCCCGAAGTGAGCGTAAACCGGGAAAACCTGCTGAATCAATTTCACGGCGGGTTTGAGAAGTACAGCGATATTTGGGAACGGATCCTCACACCCGACGTTTACAAAAAACTCCTGGAAATCAAAAACATGAAACAGCAGGAGTTCAGCTTTCCCACTGATCTCTGGGCACGCCTCCTTTTTGACACAGCCACCTCATACGGGGAAGTAGGTGTTGAAGCGGATGCCACCATGGATTCCCTCATTCCCCTTTATTTCGGCAGGACCCTTTCTTTTGTCATCAGGACTGAGAAAATGTCCATGAAGCAGGCGGAAGAGGCCATCGAAGATACCTGCGCCACCTTTGAAATGGCAAAACCCTACCTTGTAAAGCGATGGAAAGAACGGCATTCCTAACGGATCAACAAAAGCCTCACATCCATTACATTGGTATTGGTGGGGCCGGTCATGAGAAGGTCTTCGGTTTTTTCAAAGAAGTGATAGGCATCATTGTTGTTCAGGTAATCAATGGCCCATAAACCCGCGCTTCTGCCCCTTTCGACCGTATGGGGATCCACCACAGCGCCTGCCGCATCCGTGGGGCCATCATTTCCATCCGTCCCCCCACTTAGCACAACCATTTTGTCGGGGAGTTCGGCAATTTCGATGGCCGATACCAGACAAAACTCCTGATTCCGCCCCCCCAGCCCTTTGCCCCGAATGGTTACGGTGGTTTCTCCCCCCGAAATAATGCAGGCGGGTTCTGCCATGGGCCTGCCGGTGCGGCAAATCTCTCGCAAAATGGCACAGTGTACACGGGCCACATCACGGGTTTCCCCTTCGATCAACGATGAGAGGATCAGAGTGTTATAACCAAACTCCCTTGCCTTTTTCTGCGCCGCTTCAAGGGCCAGCATATTGCTGCCCACGATGATGTTAGACACATAGAGAAAGACCGGGTCACCCGCTTTTGGCGTATCGGAAATGAGGCCTTGCGAACCGTCCTCCAGACGCCGAACGATGCTTTCGGGAACATCCTTTAAATCATATTTTCGCAGAACTCCAAAAGCATCCTTAAAGGTGGAAGGATCCGGTACAAAGGGGCCGGAGGCGATGACATCCATCTTGTCTCCCACCACATCAGATAGCATCAGGTTGATCACCGTGGCCGGAAAGGCGGCTCGGGCCATCTGGCCGCCTTTGGCAGCAGATAGATGTTTTCTGACGGTGTTGATTTCGTCGATACTGGCCCCGCAATCCAGCAGCATGCCGGTGACGGCCTGTTTCTCCGCAAGGCTGATCCCTTGGGCAGGCTGACAGAGCAGGGCGGAGCCGCCTCCTGATATAAGTGAGATAATGAGATCCTTGTCGGTAGCTTTCGCCAGAAAGTTCATAATGGTTTCCGTACCTTTGGCCCCGTTTTCATCGGGCAATGGGTGACTCGCTTCGACGGTTTGCGTGACGTTGAGTTCATCGGTAAATCCATATTTCACGTTGATCATGCCCGTGTGTATCCTGTCTCCCAAAAGTGCTTCCATGGCTTTTGCCATGGGTGCGGTGGCCTTTCCGCCGCCCACAAGGGAGATGCGGTCAAACTGTTTCAGATCGAATTCCTTCTGCTCCTGCCCTTCTTTTCCAAGTATGAGGCGGCCATTTTTAACCCGCACAAAGTTTTTCACGGCGCCATACGGGTTCACGGAACGTAACGATTCTCGGAATATGGCTTTGGCTTCGGTTCGCATCTGTTTCAAATGGTATTCATCCATTTTTTCCCTCCAATAAAAAATCTTCTTATGATACTCAAAATTGGTGGTGTAAAGGCACAAGTTACAGTTTGACCGCTCCAATCCTTTACCTGAAAAAAAATCCGCTATTCGATCTCAAAGATATTCCCCGGCGCCATGATTCCTGCTGGGTCAAATTCCCTTTTGAGGGCTTTCATGGCATTTATCACAGGCGCCGGATACTGAATTGCCAGTTGGCGACGTTTCATTTTTCCAATGCCATGCTCAGCGGAAACGCAACCCCCGAGGGCAACGGCCTTTTCAGCCATGAGGTCATCAATTTTCTGGGCGATAATCGTTTCTTCCCGGTTTCTCGCAATGAAATTAAAATGGGGATGTCCGCTTCCCAGGTGCCCGAAACGGATTACCATCATATCACCCAGAGGGGCTCTGATTTCATCAAAATATGCGAACAACTGGTGCAACAGGCGATGTGGGACGGCCCAGTCGGTGGAAATCTTGCATCCTCCGGATTGTATCACCTTGACACTCTCCTCATTGGTTCTCGAGGGAACATGGTGCCGCAAATCATAAAGATGCTTTTTTTCCTTTGGGGTCTCGGCGATCTGTGTGTCGTCAGCCAGCGGGGTGTGCTTCTCAATCAAGGGGAACCACAAGTTCAGACGGGCATCTTTTTCCGAATCGTCGTGATACTCCTGTTCGAAATAAATCATCGCTTGCGCATCGGAGGGTATGGCAATCCCTTTGGCATTGGGGCGTATAATCTCAAGACACACCCGGTCCAGAAACTCCATGCTGGCTGGTCTGAATTCAATTTTCTCGTAGGCTTCGATGATAAAATCAATGGCACTTTTAAGATCCCGAAAAAAAACCATTGCCAAAAACAGATTGGCGGGCCGTTGTGTCAGCGACACATGGATTTGTGTCACAACACCGAGCGTGCCTTCCGAACCCACGAAGAGCTGTGCAGGCCGGTAAACAGCCCCGTAACCAGCGCACATTTTTTGTATAAGACTGTTTCTTACCTCGACCGCCCTTCCCGTTCCGTCGATAACCCGTAATCCCTGCACCCAGTCGATGGTGGCACCGTACTTGAGGGAACGGGAACCTGATGCGTTGGTCGCCACATTGCCGCCAAGGGTACACTCACCGGCACTTGTGGGATCCGGCGCATACATTAGCCCTGCCTCTTCAACTGATTTCTTGAACTCGGATAAAATAATCCCAGGCTCAGCGACCGCGACCCTTCTTTTCACATCAATGTCTATCAGCCGGCTCATCCGTTCAAGGGAAAGAGCGGCTCCTTTTTCACAAATGGCGGCTCCCGTCAGGGACGAACGCAGCCCCTGGGGTGTCAGAAATTTTTTTCCGGCGGCACAAGAGCGCACAATGTCAATCACGTCCGATTCCGAATCAGGGCGGAAGAGGCCGTTGACGTTTCCTTTGATGCCCAGTGCATCCTCATTATAGGCAGCAAGAATCTCGGGATCGGTTATCATTTTCGGCATAAATAATTTTCTCCTTGAATCACGGAAGTAATTTTCATAACGTATCAAAATAAGCGAGCTTGTTGCCAGCTAAAAAGCAAAATACCGTCAATAGTTTCCGGGGTCTGTTTCAGCCGGATACGGGACCGGATCATGGGACTCATCTTCGATCAAAACACCCTCGATTTTTACGATTCCTGGCGGCGAAGCCACCAAAACAGAACCATTGAAAGGTCCATAGAACCGCTTCTGGTGTCGCTCCTGGACCCTCAACCAGGTGAGCGGGTTTTGGATATCGGATGCGGAACCGGCACTCACCTGATTATGTTCAGCAAAATGGGGCTTGACATCAGTGGTGTCGACGCCTCCCCAGAGGTGCTGGCAAAAGCCAGAGCCCGACTGGGGCATAAATCCAACTTCAAAATCGGCAGGGCGGAGGATCTGCCCTTTGATGACAACGAATTTGATCTGGCTGTTTTCATTAACACGCTGGAATTCATGGATAACCCGCTGTCCGCCCTGCGGGAGGCCGGCCGCGTTGCCAGAAAGAAGATTTTTATCGGTGTGTTAAACAGTTTCTCCTGGAACGGATTCTTAAAAACCGTTCAAGGTTATTTTGGAGATCCCCTTTTCGGCCAGGCCAAACTATATAACCTTTGGCAGCTCAAGTCCCTTCTCAAACTGGCCTATGGGCCAGTCCCGATTTCCTGGCAATGCATTCGTATTACACCGTCTTTTATTGAAGATAACTTTTTTTTAAACCGCGATACCAACAAATGCAAACGTTCTCCATTCGGGTTCTTTCTTGGTCTCTCGGCCACCCTGGTATACCACTATGAAACCAACAACCTTCCCTTGAAGGTCAAGCTCAAAACAGCGGGGCCTTCGCTCATGAGACTGAAAACCCTTGAGAAGACGGATACGCCCAAACGTTACGATTCACGCTCAAACTTTGGAGGGGCCCATGAAAGAGGCGATTCTATATGAAAAACTGAGTAACGGCAGGGTGCGGTGCCGACTCTGCAATCATTTCTGTATCATTGATGACGGTCATAAAGGCACCTGCGGGGTCAGGGAAAATCATTCTGGAATGCTGATGAGCCTTGTTTATGGAAAAATCATTGCCGGGCATTGCGACCCCATTGAGAAAAAACCCCTGTTTCACTTTCTCCCGGGAAGCCGCTCCTATTCCATTGCCACGGCAGGATGCAACTTCCGATGTCTTTTCTGTCAAAATGCCGATATCAGTCAAATGCCCCTGGACCGGAATCGCATTTTGGGGGAGGATACGGCCCCGGAAGATACCGTGCAGGCAGCCTTGAACCAGGGAGCAGCGTCCATTTCCTATACATACACTGAACCGACTGTCTATTTGGAAACGGCCCTCGAAACGGCACGAATTGCCACTGAAAGAGGACTCAAAAACGTCTTCGTGTCCAATGGTTACATGACACCCGCCGCGCTACGGGAGATGCGGGGAAATCTGCATGCCGCCAACATAGACCTTAAAGCGTTCAACGACAAATTTTACCGCGAACAGTGCGGCGCAAGACTTAAGCCCGTCCTGAAAAGCCTGGAAATCATGAAAGAGATGGGGATTTGGATCGAGGTGACAACCCTTCTCATACCGGGATTAAATGATGAACCGGAAGAGTTAAAGGATCTTGCGCAATTTTTGGTAAATCTGGACCCGGACATTCCTTGGCACATCAGCCGTTTTCACCCCACGTACCATCTGACGAACATCCCTTCAACCCCTGTCGCAACCATCCGGCGAGCCAGAGACCTGGGCTATGACGCTGGCCTGAAATATGTCTATACCGGTAACATTCATGGAGACGACGGTGAAAATACTTTTTGCCATTCCTGCAAAGCATTGCTGATCAACCGAACAGGATTTTTCGTCAGTGAAAACAGAATCAAAAATAATCGGTGTGCCAACTGCGGAAAAGAAATCCCCGGGCGCTGGAATATTTGATTTTTACAATCTCCGGTGTTAAAGAGATACCTGGTGTCGAGAAGGGCTTTATGGGTTCTTTTTTCACCGGGATCCCCGTTGAATCAATTTGATGGCCTTCTTCTTTTCAGCGGGGTTCCCAAAAAACTTTTTCTTAACCGGTTTTGAAAAAAGCGTTACGATGCCGTGAAAGCGGAGAAACGATATGAAAAAGGAAAATGAACTGGCGATCAAGGTGACCAAAGAAATCGTGGTCAAATTTATTGAAGCAGGACGGCTGAGCGTAAATTCTTTTAAGGAAGTATGGAACGATATTCATCAAACCGTCAGCCATTCAATAAAAGAGGAAAAGATTACCGACGACTAATATTTCACCGCCACTAAAAACAACCCCTGGGGCGGTGCTTTCCTGCCGGCAAGTCGCCGGTCCCCCGATGCCAGAACCTCCCTGAATCCATTCACCCACATTCGGCCCGCCCCGACCTCCACAAGCGTCCCCACAATGTTTCGAACCATGTGCCGCAGAAAGCCGTCCGCTTCCAGGACGATTCTTAGAAACCCATCTTCATCGCTCTCCAAAGCAGCATTTAGAATGTTCCTGACCGGATTTTGATTGGCACTTCCCGCGGATTTAAAGGCGGAAAAATCATGGGAACCCTTCAAAAGAGAGAGGCACTGAGACATTTTTTCCACTTCAAGAGGGAACCGGATATGCCAAAGCATATGGCGGTGGAAAAGGTCCGGATTTTGTGTGTTCAGAATTCGGTATTCGTAGATTTTACTTTTGGCCAGGTACCTGGAATGAAAGGCCAATGGAACTTCAGTGACTTTTTTGACAAAAATATCAGGAGGAAGAAGCGCATTCAGACCGCGCAGGAATGCATCAGCGGGAATTTGGGAGGCGGTTTTGAAATTGCAAACCTGTTCCAACGCGTGAACACCCGCGTCCGTTCTACCGGAAGCCAGTAGCATCACGGGCGCCTCCGTCATGACCGCTAACCGTTCCTCGATGACCGCCTGAATGGTCTGCGCGTTTTTTTGACGCTGCCATCCATGGTATCGGGTACCATCATAGGCAATCACAAGTTTGATATTTCGTAATGCCATGCGCTCAAAAAAAAAGGAATCTGGAACAGATTCCTTTTTTTTGATGGATTGAATATGGACCTTTATTTAACGTTTTGAATACTGGTAGCGGGCCCTCGCACCGGGCTGTCCATATTTTTTTCTTTCTTTCATACGGGAATCCCGAGTCAGAAATCCGGCCTTCTTAAGCGGCTCCCTGAGTGAAGGATCCGCATCCACGAGTGCACGACTGATGCCGTGCCGAATGGCTCCGGCCTGGCCAGCGATACCACCGCCTCTGACATTAATGTAAAAATCAAATTTTTCCCCCAAGTTGACCAATTCAAGAGGCTCCGTAACGGCGTTCAGATCAGCTTCTCTCTTCATGTATTGTTCCAGGGGCCGCTTGTTTATGGTTATATCACCGCTGCCGGGTTTCATCCAGATCCGCGCGACAGCCGTCTTTCTCTTGCCAGTGGCGTGAAATAGTCCCTCTGCCATTTATATCTCCAAAGCCTCCAATTGTTGTGCTTCATGAGGATTTTCAGGGCCTGTGTAGATTTTGAGCTTTTTCAGTTGGCGTCTTCCCAAGCTGTTTTTGGGAAGCATGCCCCTAACCGCAAAACGTAAAACATCCTCCGGCTTTTTCTCCATCAGTTTCCGTGCGGAAATCTCCTTCAGACCACCGATGTAACCAGTGTGCCGATAATAAATCTTCTTGTCCCATTTCTTGCCGGAAAGTGCAATCTTTTCCGCATTTACGACGACAATAAAATCGCCCGTGTCTGCATGGGGCGTGAACTCGGGTTTATGTTTACCACGCAATCTTGTGGCGATTTCCGTTGCAAGTCTTCCCAGAATCTTGTCTTCCGCATCTACCAGGTACCACTTTCTGTCGACTTCGCGTTCTTTGGCTACATATGTCTTCATTTTCTTTATCCTGTTCAGCAAAATTCGAAATAACTTTTTTAAGCCAACTGCTCATATATGTCAAGGGATTTTTCGAAATAAATTTGTTGACATGGTTTGGAATTCCTGCTAAATCAGTTTTTTCCATTTGGCGCCCGTAGCTCAGTTGGATAGAGCGCCGGGCTTCGAACCCGTAGGCCGCAGGTTCGAGTCCTGCCGGGCGCGCCATAAAGAATGGAATATGGGCCTGTAGCTCAGTTGGCAGAGCAGTTGACTCTTAATCAATTGGCCGAAGGTTCGAGCCCTTCCAGGCCCACCATGAAAATCAAGGACTTATGGCATATTCGCCGTAAGTCCTTTTTCGTTCAGGCCGTTTTTGGTCAAAATTTGGTCAAAAAAACTTTTTCTGACCAAGGCGTTTAACGGATTATTTGCATTCGGCCAGCAATTCAAAATAACGGTCTCGGGTCATTCCAGCGGTACGCATATTAGAGTGAATGATGTCCTGATCAATTTCCTTATAGGTGGGGATAATCACCGGGCGCAAGATTTTAGGTTTGGTGTAGGACCTGTGGTCTCCTTGTTGCCGTTCAAATGAAAAGCCATCTTTGAGAAAGATACATTCAAGAATTTTCCAATGGACCGGCGTTATGCGTGGCATCCGCTTTCAGGATTTTGGTCAACGAGAAATGGGATTGGGACAGAAATATAATCTTCGCGGGATACAACTGGCCGCTTTGTTTGCGCAATCGATTGAACTGCCTTAAAGCCACACCCTTTCAAAACTTCTTCCAGGACACCCCTTTCAAAGCAGGAGATGAAAAACAAAGAAAGGGCTTCACCCAAATTGCTTTTCGCCTGCTCCTCTGATTCACCTTGAGAGTGAATGTCAAGAATCGGGCATGTTGCAAGGAACCACCGCTCTTTTTCCTTCACGACAACCGGCAAGTTGGCGTTAAATTGAATATCAATCTGCATACTATTGCTCCCTTCTTACACATTATATCGGCACGATTTTTCGAGAGTCAAGGGAAATTGTGGGATATCACACAAAGGGACCCACTTCTATGAATTCCAGAAAATCGGCCGACCGATACCGGAAAGGCGCCCTTTCATAACGATTATCAGCGCTTTTGGTGCGCACAGTCATATCCCGATCCTTCTTGACAACCAAGTCTCTTTCGTAACATATTAATCTGGCAAATAAGGTGTTTGGTGAATTCCGGGAGGAGGTAAAATGCTCAAAAAAGCCGTCATCGTTGTGTTGATCGGATTGTCCGTTTTTGCGGTCATGCATTTCATCTCTTCCCAAACGCGGCTTTTTCTGGGCATCGAACGAAATCTGTTGAACGGTCTCTTTTTCATGCGGGAACCCGAGGTTCATGAGACCAACCCCCTGGTCTCCCAGGAGGTCATACTTCTGGGGTTTGATGAGGACGCCATCGCATCCATCGGAAAATGGCCCTGGAAGCGTGACGTTCATGCCCAAATGCTGGACAACCTCGAAAAATTTTCACCCCGAACCGTAATGTTCGATGTCGTTTTTGTCAAAAATGAAACCATTCCTCCGTTTTTGTCAAAAAAACTGACACCGGAACCGAAGTGTCTGTTGAAGGTGGAAAAGGCTTTCAACGAAATGGACCTGGCATTTGCTGAAGCGCTTGAAAAATACAAGAATGTGTTTCTGGACGTGCAACTGGTGGAAAACCCCAGACCGGATCTTCCCAAAGCTTATTTGAGCCGCATCCTCTTTAACGAGCAAATTCTGAAGGACTATTCCCTCCCTTTAAAAGACAATCAAAGCCTCCTGGTATTTCATTCCCTGGAACCGGTTTTGAGTGAGTTCATCTCCAGTGCCCACCCGGCCATCGTCAACGTCCTTGCAGACGATGATGATGTCACCCGCATGTTCCCACTTTACTACACCTATAAAATGAGTGACGGAACCATCCGCAACCTGTTTACGGCCACCCTTTTACTGGTGGAACAATATTATCACGTCGACAATGAAAATATTTCCATTGCGCCCGATAGAGTTGTTCTATCCAATGCCAAAATACCGATTCTGGACCCGCTGACACATCAGCTCGATGTGTTTATAAAAGAGTTCGATTGGGTGAAACACAAGATTTTGAACCCTGTTGCACCCGAAGGCTACCCCTACAATCAGAACCTGTTCCGATTGCTGTTGAATCGTCTGAAAATGAAAACCGCCTTCCGCAAAGAACCCGTTCCTTTTCCCATCCATGTCCTCAAAAAATCCGGCGGTTTTGAAATTCTGGACGGTTGGGAGGTTTTTGATGCAGCACGGGGGGGTGAAGCTGAAACGGTTCAGCTGGTCGTTTACGAAAAAGGCACCATCGAAATCAAGACGCCGGTGCCGGGATTCAGCTATATCAACTATGCCGGCACCGAAAAACGGTATATCATGGGCGAGAAAACCGCCGTTCCCAAAATATACACAACAATACCCACGAAGAGTTACGGCACCGTCTACACCATGGAGCCCTTACCCGAAATCCCGTTGTTGAATGCTTCGGGCCGGTTCAAGGCGGATTACGACACAAAGACCCTTGAAAAATGGTACATGGCCTTTTGCGAAAAACAGTCTTACAGCGCTTATCGTCAGGCTGCCGGAGATCTTGGAGATGGCGTCCAGGATGACGTCCAGCTGAAGGAGTATTTAAACCGCAACTCCGAAATAGGGAAGTATTTCTTTTATTCCTATTATTTTTTGAACGCCAATGCGCCGCCCGGTATGCTGCGAGCGTTGATTGAACAGTATCCCGACTTCGGTGCTGAAATTGGTCAGGACCCCACCGATTTTCTCACCGTCGAGCGGGTGGTCCAGGATCTGATGACCGCATACATGGAACAGTTTCAGCAGTATTACCATAAATTTGTTTTTGCAGGCGCTACTGCACGGATTCTGGGAGATATTCAGCAGACGCCCTACGGGGCCATGAACGGCGTCAACACGCTGATCAACTCGTTTAATACGATCATTACACAAAATCAGCTGACCTTTTCCGCACACGTTCCCAATCTTGACCTGGTTCTATTGCTGGGACTTTGTCTTTTCTGCTCTTTTGCCTACGGTTTTACCAGCATTCGCTTCAGCAGTGTCATTTTCATTCTTCTCATTCTGGGAACCCTGATTGCCAGTTTCGCGCTATTCAACATCAAAAATCTGGTGTTAACCACCACGCCGCTGGTGTTTTCAAACGTTCTGATTTTTGGGGGCATCATTGTGCTCAAGGTTTTGACGGAACAAAAAGATAAGAAATTTTTGAAAACCACTTTTTCCAGTTACCTTGCACCTGAAATTATCGATGAAATGTACCGGAACAAGACCATGCCGACCCTGGGTGGAGAGGCCAGGCCCATCACCGCCTATTTCACTGATATTCAGAGCTTTTCCACCTTTTCCGAAAAATTGACAGCCGACCAACTGGTGGAGTTGATCAACGAATACCTGTCGGCCATGACGGATATTCTCATGGGTGACATGGGAACCCTGGACAAGTACGAAGGAGATGCCATCATCGCTTTTTTCGGAGCCCCCATGGATGTTCCGGACCATGCCCTCAAGGCATGCCGTGTGGCCGTTTCCATGCAGGAGAAACTGGACGAACTTCGGCGGAAGTGGGCAAAGGAAAAACAGGATTCCCATGAACCGAACCGCAATACCAAAGGCCTTGCAGCCCATGAGTGGAAACAGGACGATAAGTGGCCTTTAATCGTTCATTCCATGAAAATGCGCATTGGGATCAATACGGGCGAGATCGTGGTCGGTAATATGGGAAGCGCCATGCGGATGAACTACACCATGATGGGAGATCCCGTGAACCTGGCCGCGAGACTGGAGGAGGCGGGAAAACAGTACGGCGTCTATATCCTGGTAAGTGAAGATACCTTGAAATGTGAAATTGCTGACGACCACGGCACCCCGAAACAAGTGTTTGACATGGTGGAAGTGCGTTTCATTGACACCATTGCCGTGGTGGGAAAATCGGAACCCGTCCGCGTCTATGAACTTTGCGCCATGAAAGGCGGCCTGACTGCAAATGAAGAGGAATTAATCGCTGTGTTTGACCGGGCGATGGGCCACTACCTCAAGATGAATTGGAACAAGGCCATCAGAGACTTTGAAAAAGCATCGGAAATTGAACGAATACCTGACGGAAAGACCACACCATCGCAGGTTTATATGGATCGTTGCCGAACCTATAAAGAAAATCCTCCCGTAGCACCCGGAGAGGTCTGGGATGGCGTCTGCCGCCTGACAAAAAAATAGACCCCGCCATCGGTTTTTTAGTGATTTATCAATTCTGATGTTCTAATTTGAGGTCGGTTCGCAAAAGCCCTCATTATGAAACCCTGGAGAAAGTATGCAGCAAGACAGAATTCGTTATCAACCCTTATTGAAGAAGATTACCGATCCCGTCACCGCAGCCCGCCATATAAAGGATGGCACCAACCTTTTTATCTCGGGATTTACGGCGGGTTACCCCAAACTGATCCCCAAAGAGCTGGCCAAACGGGCAAAGGAGGGAGAGAATTTCAAAATTAACCTGTTTGCGGGCGCTTCCACAGGGGATGCCGTTGACAGGCTGCTGGCCGAAGCCGATGTCGTTAATTGGCGAAGGCCCTATATGAGTGACCCGGTAATGCGTAACATGATCAACGAGGGTGAAATCGCCTTCAAAGATGATCACCTGTCCAGCCTGGCCTCCCTGGTGAGATCCGGCGACTGGGGGGACGCTCATGTGGCGGTGGTGGAAGCCGTGGCCATCACTGAAAAGGGGGCACTGGTTCCGACCATGTCCGTAGGTAACACGCCCACCTATGTCAAGGTGGCGGAGAAAATAATTGTCGAGTTGAGCAACAGCGAACCCCCGGAACTGGCGGGCATTCACGATATTTTCATTCCTGAAGACCCGCCCTATCGAATGCCCATCCCCATTTACCGGGCCGCCGACCGCATCGGCAAACCCTTTATTGACATGGATCCCAACCGGGTGGTGGCCATATTGTTTCACGATGAGCAGGACAGCTGTCCCGTTTTTACGGCACCTGACCGGATTTCCCAGCGCATCGCCGAACAGATTCTGGATTTTGTTCGTCATGAGATAAAAAGAGGCCGCCTTCCAAACGGTTTGCCATGGCAGGCCGGGGTCGGCCATGTGGGCAATGCGGTTCTCGGCGGATTTATGGAAGATTCCTTTTTTGATAACCTTGAACTCTACTCAGAGGTACTGCAGGACAGCGTGCTGGACCTGATCGATATGGGCAAGGTGAGGGCTGCCTCAGGTTCTGCTCTCACGTTATCTCAAAAGGCGCGAAATCGCTTCTTCAATGAGTTGTATCGCTACCGGGAAAAAATTGTTCTTCGGCCGGTGGAAATTTCCAATTCACCGGAAATCATCAGCAGACTGGGTGTTCTGGCCATCAATACGGCCATGGAAATCGACATTTACGGACAGGCCAACTCTACTCATGTAATGGGATCTCACATGATGAACGGCATCGGCGGTTCTGGCGATTATATGAGAAATGGGGCTATCACCTTCATGGTTACACCCTCCACCGCGAAGGAGGGTCGCATTTCAGCTATCGTACCCATGGTTCCTCACGTGGACCACTCGGAACATTCGGTCGACGTCATCGTAACGGAAAACGGCTTGGTGGACACTCGGCCGCTTACACCAAAACAGACGGCTGCGCAGATCATCAACAAATGCGCTCATCCCGATTACCGGGACATCCTGTGGGACTATTACCAGCGGGCACTGAAACAGCGGGGCGGTCATGAACCACAGCTTCTCAGTGAAGTGTTCTCTTTTCATGAACGATTCATGAAGACAGGCGATATGAGAATCAATATTCCAAAATGAGTGTAGAAAGGAGGATCAATATGAAAGTGAATTGTCTGAAACTAATTTTCTTGGTTGTGCTCATTTTTTTGGCTGCGGCACCCATCTCTTTTGCCGGAGTGAATATGGAAGTTGAGCACAGACTGACACTGGAGAATCCGCCGTTGGATGTGGTGTCGACCCCGGACGGAAAATTTATGTTTGTGCTGTCGGAAAATGGGACCATTTCAGCATTTGACCAAGATGGTGTTCTGCAAAATAAAATCCATGTGGGGAAGGAAGTGGATCGAATCAGAATGGATCCACAAGGTAGCCGACTCTTTGTTACCAGCCGCTCGGAAAAATCCATTCAGGTCATCTCGCTTGATTTTTTTGTTGAAATCAACACGGCAGATACGCCATCCAAGGGCCCTCAAAATGCACCGGTGGTTCTCGCCGTATTCAGCGATTTTCAGTGACCTTACTGTGCCAGGCTGGCGCCTATACTTGAGCAGTTGCTCAAGCAGTACCCGAAATCGGTAAAAGTAGTTTACAAGAATTTTCCGCTGAGTAGTCACAAGTTCGCCAAACAGGCGGCAGCGGCAGCTCTTGCCGCTGAGCGCCAAGGTAAATTCTGGGAATACCATGACGAACTGTTTAAATACTACAGAAACCTTAACGACAAGAAATTTGTTGAAATCGCCCAGCAGTTGGGATTAGACGAAGCCAAGTTCAACAAAGACCGGCATGATCCCGCCATACTGGGGAAAATCAATCTGGAATATGAAGAGGGGGAGGCACTGGAGGTAAAAGGCATACCGGCAGTTTTCATGAACGGCAGGCGAATCCAGAACCGGGATCTCGGCAAGATTCAGGATATCATCGAGAAGCAACTCAAAAAGGGGCAGTAGTATTATCTTGCTCAGAACATCTATATTTCACGCCGGTTGCTGACCGGTTTAAACGAGGATGAAACTTCTTTCTTGTGAGAGCGGCTTCCAGCCGCTATCCGAAGCGAATGTCGCGGCGGGACGCCGCTCCCACAGGAGTTAATGCAGGCGAAGTTTCATAAGCGGAGTCAGAATTAAAGAAGCCTTCCATGGCTTACGGCTCCTGTATTCTGAATTCCTGTAGGGCCAAATCTTGCTATCCATGGATATCTCTGCCGGCGGGTATCTGGGACCATTCCCTGCTACACCTCAATTCCCATCTCCACAAACTCCTTCATAATACAATCCTCCCAGCCCCTATTGGCTTTCGGATTGGCCGGGCTGGGGTGCGTAATCCGGCCCAACCTCACATCAAGCCCTTTCAAAGCCGTTTTTGCCCGATCTGCGGCGAATGCGCCGATCCCCACCACGTATTGCGGTTGAAGATACGCGACTGTTTCACGCAGGGCCCGATCGCATGGGTCAAGGAACGGCCTTCGTTCAGCCACGGGA
>JAJDOH010000105.1 GCA_022340265.1 Deltaproteobacteria bacterium
CTGGCTCGACATGAAATCCACCTGCTGGGATCTCTGGGCAATTTTTTGGGCGGTACCATCGAAAACGCCCGGTTGATGGAGACCATTCGCCGTCACCGGGGTGATCTCAGGAACCTGACTCAAAAGCTCTTTCAAAGTCAAGAAGAGGAAAGACGTCGGATTGCAAGGGAACTGCATGATGAAGCGGGCCAGTCTCTCACGGCGGTCAAACTGGGTCTTGAGCGCCTGATGGAGAAACACGCCTCCGCCAATGAAGACCTTAGGGATGAGATTTCCGAAATCGGCAGGATGATCAATCGCACATCCTCGGAAATCCGGCGTCTTTCATTTCATCTGCATCCAACACTGTTGATTGATCTAGGCCTTGAACCAGCGCTGAATCGATATTTTTCCGATATTGCAAAGCACAGCGGCCTGGAAATCGACTTCAGTATGGTTGGCTTCGATGGGCGTCTGGACAGGGATATTGAAACGGTCCTGTACCGTTTTTCACAGGAGGCCATGACCAATACGCTGAAACATTCAGGTGCGGAGCGTTTTCGCCTTTCCATGATCAAAAGCTATCCGCAAATTATCTTTTTGGCTGAAGATGACGGCACCGGCTTTAATGCGGAGATTATTGGAAGAGATCAACAGAGTCTGGGGTTGATCGGTATGCGTGAAAGGGCGGCATTGCTGGGCGGAAGCTTTCTGCTCCGCAGTAATCCGGGGGAAGGAACGCGAATTCGAATTGAAATTCCCTATTCAGAGGAGTCCATCAGTGGGTAAAACCATCAGAATTCTGCTGGCGGATGATCATACCATTGTGCGTCAGGGGTTGGGCCGGTTGCTAGAAGAACAGTCTGACTTGAAAGTTGTGGGAGAAGCCATCAACGGCAGTGTGGCCGTTGAGCAGGCTTTGGAACTGAAACCCGATGTCGTGATTATGGACATCGCCATGCCCCGAATGAACGGTATCGAAGCTGCCAAACGGATTCGAAAACAGCTGCCGGGGACAAAGATTCTGATTTTGTCCATGTATGCCCATGAGCATTATATTCAGGAGCTGCTTGAAACGGGCGTGTCCGGTTATCTTTTAAAAGACGCCAGCGGAAGGGATATCGTCAGCGCCATTCACGCGGCTATGAAAGACGAAACATTTTTGAGTCCTTCTATCTCCAAGAAGCTTGTGGAAAACTATCTGTCGCCCCAAAAGGGATCTTCCGGCGCGGAACGGTACCAACGACTTTCCAACAGGGAACGGGAGGTTTTCCAGCTGATTGCCGAAGGGCATACCACGCGTCAGATTGCCGATACGCTTTATGTCAGCATCAGTACCGTAAAATCCCATCGGGCGAATATTATGGAGAAACTCAACATCGATTCGCCCGTAAAGCTGGTTCATTTTGCCATCAAGCTGGGTCTGGTCGATCCGGATCTGTAAAGACGCATCACAGGTTTTTGGGTAGATATTGCTGAACCGTCTTCTTTCCGCCAAAGAATCATCCAAAAGACGATAAAAAATAAACCATCGGACTATTCTCAAGGGCTTTTCTTTTTGCTAAATATGGACGCCATCAGCGGGCAAAGAAAAAGGGCAATTTTTTATCCACATGTTTTGCAAATGTGATGTAAGGAGGAAGTTATGTTTCAGTTAAGTACAGAACAGAAAGTATGTGAGGTGGGCGGTGTCAAATTTGGCGGCCAGCCGGGCGATTACCCTTGTGTATGTGTCAGCTCGATTTTCCAGAAAGGGGACAAGGTCTTCACTGGAAAGCGAAAAGAAGGGTTTGATGAAAAACGGGCGGAAATGCTGTTGAAAACCCAGGACAAATATACGGAAGACACTGGTGTTCCCGGAATGGCGGATATTGTGGCCAATACGGGCAAAGAATTTGAATCGTTCATCGACTTTGTCGTGGCAAAAAGCGATATGCCTTTTTGCATCGATGCCTGGGTGATGAAACCGAAACTGGAAGGCGCGGCGTATTGTGCCGAAAAGGGCTTGCTGGACCGGATGTTCTATAACAGTCTGACCGTTTGGGAACAGGATCTGGAAACGGAAATCAAGGAGATTGCCGACATCGGCGTCAAACATGTGCTTCTGGTGGCATTTGACCAAGAAGACCAGATGCCTTCCGGGCGGGTAACCGGTACGCAGAAACTTCTGGATGCCATCGAGAAAGTGGGCGCGCAGTTTGAAAGCATCTTTGTGGACAGTTCCGTCATGAACGGCCCTGCCACGGCCTTTTGCGGCGTCGCCAACAAGATGATCAAGGAAAAATGGGGATTTCCCACTGCAAGCGCACCCAGCAACGGAAGCTACATGGACTTGAAACGGTTTAAGGAAATGTGGGATTTCAAGGGATGGTCTTCCACGGATGCCGCTCTGGAAGCACTTTCCGCTTTCAACTATCACGACATGATCTTTTCAGGTCCCATGGCAGGGGCCACCCGCATTCTGCCGGCAGTGGCGGAAGCCGAAGCATTTCTGGCAACCACCATGTTTGCCGAAACCAAAAAGCTTCCGGCTTGTGAAACCCATCCGCTCTATAAACTTTTTCCGGATTTCGTGGAACAACTGAAGGGATTGCAATAACGGCTGTAAATAATTAATGCCGCAAAATTTTAATTTATTGAAAGGAGTTCGTAATGGCGGAGCTTACACCGAAAGAACGCGTGATGCGTTTGCTGAGGAAAGAACCTATTGATACCATGCCGTTTTTCAGTGGAATGGGGATGGTGGTGATGCCGGGAATCAAGAAGGCCGGTTTCAATTTTCCCACGATTCATACCAGCCCGGAGAGGATGGCCTGGTCTGCAATCGAATCGGCAAGATTGATGAATTTTGACTGTGCGGTGATCCCGTACGATATGACCATGGAGTCAGAGGCCATGGGCAACACCATCAGCCTCTATGAAGACTCTGAGGATATCCTCTACCCGACCATTCCCAACAAAATGTGGTCGAGCCTGGACGAGGTGGTGGTTCCTGACAAGATATGGGAAAAAGGGCGCCTGGCGTTTCTGCCCGAAGCCATCAAAATCATCAAGGAGAACGCCCCTGAACTTCCCGTCGGATGCTGGCAGCTCGGCCCCTTTACCCAAGCCGGCCAAATCCTGGAGCTGGATCTGATGCTGAAAGGTGTTTTCAAACAAAAAGATAAAGTGGCTGAGGTTCTGGACAAATTGACCGATATGATCATCGGGATCGGTAAGCATCTTCAGGAAAGCGGATGCGATTACATCGTTTTAAGGGAACCCGGCGTGGCGGCGGATCTCCTGAGCCCCCGGACCTTCAAGGAATTCATCCAGCCGAGATTGACACGGATTCTGACGGCCTGGGGCTCCCCAAAACTCCTCCACATCTGTGGCAAAACCGAACCGCTGCTGGAGATGATGGCGCAATGCGGCGCCGATGGACTTACGGTGGACACTAAATGCGATGTGAGAAAAGGGCGTGAGATCCTGGGGCCGGACGTTCTGTTTATGGGCAACGTGGATACCTACACCATGACCTGTGATGAAAAAACGCCCGTTCAAACGACCATCGACCATATCAAGGATATTATTGACGGCGGCATGGATGCGGTCATGCCCGGTTGCGACCTCTGGCCGGCCATCATCGAGGCAAATATGAAGGCATGTGTGGATACCACCCACGAGTATGGCAAAAAGCCCAGCCCGGCGGTGGGTCGCCTGTAAAAGAAAGCGAATACATTTAAATATAAGAACGTAATGCGAAAGGAGTAGAAGACATGGCAACAAAAGAAGAGCTGTTGGAAAAATTGAAGGAAGGTGTTGTAGAGTACGAAGAAGATACAGTCAAAGAAGCCGCCCAGCAGTGGCTGGATGATGGATATGTGGCCCTTGACGGTATCATGGACGGCCTGGCGGCCGGCATGGAAATCGTCGGCGACCTCTATGACAGAAATGAATATTTTGTTCCAGAGGTGCTCATGTGTGCGGACGCGCTGTATGGGGGCCTGGATATTTTGCGACCCCACGTTCCCAAGAGTGACGAAGGGGTTAATGCCCAGGTGGTCATCGGAAGTATCCAGGGCGACGTGCATGACATCGGCAAGAACCTGGTCAAAATGATGTTTGACGTGGCGGGCTGGGATGTGCACGATCTGGGCCGCGATGTGCCCCTGGAGAACTTTGTGGAAGAACAGCTCCGGACCGATTCCGAAGTGGTGGCCATGTCGGCCATGATGACCACGACCATGCTGGGAATGAAAAAGGTTATCGCCATGATCAAGGAAAAGAACCCCAATGTGGCGATTATGCTGGGCGGCGCACCGGTGACCAAGGATGTGGCCAACCTGTTTGGCGCCGACGGTTACGCGGAGTCCGCCGGCAACGCAGTATCGGAAGGGATCAAGATGATCGGCCGGCTGCGTGAAATGCGGGCCAAGGAGGCATAGAGGACAAGCCTCTTGCAACGTGGTGTCCGTGGTTTTTTTGCCACGGGCACTCAGCTGTATCGAAATGAATAAACATTTTTTGCTCTGATTGAGGAGGATCTTATTCCATGAGTGACGAAAAGGTCATGGTCATTTTTCAGCCTTCGGGAAGACGTGGTGAGGTTCCCAAAGGCGTCAATATTATCGAGGCGTCACGCCTTTTAGGCGTTGATATTGAGGCGCTTTGCGGTGAGAAGAAGGTTTGTGGCAAGTGTGTCGTTCGCATTGAGGATGGACATTTCGAGAAATACGGTATTACCTCCAGCATGAGCCATGTATCCCCCTGGCAGGTGGAAGAGGAAAAATTCATCAATGTTGACCGGAAAGAAAAAGGGTTTCGTCTGGGGTGTATGGCCACGGTGGAAGATGACATCCTGGTGTTTGTTCCGGAAGAATCAAGAGCGGGCAAACAGGTGGTCAGCAAGGCGGCCCGGGATATTCATATCGAACACAATCCGGCGGTGAAACTTTATACCGTTCAGGTTGACAAGCCCACCTTCGAAGACCCCACCGGGGATTTTGAGCGGATCTGCAAGGCGCTTGAACAGAACTATGCGCTCAAGGATCTGACCATTGATATCCTGACCTTGCGCGAGCTTCCCGATGCGCTCAGGAACGGCGACTGGATGATAACTGTGAGCGTCTGGAACGACAAGGAAATCATTCGCGTGCGGCCAGGCAAAGTGGAGCATGCCTATGGGCTGGCCATAGATGTGGGAACCACGACCGTTGCCGCATATTTCTGTGATCTGACGACCATGGAGGTCATTGATACCGTATCCATGATGAATCCCCAGTGCAAGTACGGTGAGGACGTCATGGCGCGTATTACCTTTCACATGACCACACCGGGTGGTTTGAAACGCATGAGCGACGACATCATCGAGGGTCTGAACGAACTGATCGAAAAAGCCATTCAACAGACCTTTCCGCCCACCAAGAAAAAGAAGAAGAAAAAAGGTGAAGATGAGGACATCCCGGATGTGGTTGAAGTTCCGGAAGAGGGGAAAACTTACCTGCGTCTTACCAAAGAAGATATTGAAGATATCACCATCGGTTTCAATACGGCCATGCATCACATTCTGCTGGGGCTCAATCCCGAGTATGTGGGGCTCGCGCCGTTTCCGCCGGTGATCCACCACAGCATGGACATCAGGGCCAGGGATCTGGGCGTTAAGGTTAACCCGTCCTCTTACATGTTCGTACTGCCCAACGAGGCGGGGTTTGTGGGTGCCGACAACGTGGGTGTGCTCATCGCTGAAGCCCCTTATAAAGGGGAAGAAAATCAGTTGATCATCGACATCGGTACCAACGGGGAACTGGTGCTGGGGAACCGCCATAAGCTGATATCCTCTTCCTGCGCCACCGGCCCGGCCCTTGAAGGAGCGCAGCTGGCCTATGGCATGCGGGCGGCGCCGGGCGCCATCGAGCGCATCAATATTGATCCCGATACCAAGGAAGTGGATTACAAGGTCATCGGAAGGGATGCCTGGCGAAAATTTTCCGAACCGAAGGAGATGAAGGCAAAGGGGATCTGCGGGTCCGGTATTCTGGATGTGTTGGCGGAACTCTACAGCTCCGGTGTCGTCACCAAGACCGGTGCTTTCAACAAAAAGGCGCTTAAGGATCATCCTCGTTTCCGAAAGAACCCCGATACGAAACAGCCTGAATTTGTATTGGCCTGGGCCGATGAATCGAGCATCGACAAGGACATTGTGATTACCCAGAAGGATGTTCGTCAGATCCAGTTGGCCAAAGGCGCGCTCTATGCGGGCTGTAAATTGATGGTCAAACGGATGGGGCTGGAGAAGGTGGATACGGTAAAGATTGCCGGCGCCTTCGGTACCCATGTGGATCGCGCCAAAGCGCTGACCATGGGTCTGTTCCCGGATTGCGAAATTGAGATGATCAAAGGGATCGGTAACGCGGCCGGAGACGGTTGCCGGGCGGCATTATTGAATGTGAAGAAGCGAGTGGAAGCCAACTGGTGTTCACGTAACGTGGAATATGTTGAGCTGACCGTTGAACCCACCTTCGAGCGGGACTTTATGGAGGCGATGCAACTGCCTCATATGACCGATGAATTTCCGCATCTGAGAGGGGTTGTCCGGGATGAGATCTTGGATCAGTAACGGAGTATCAAGTGAATCAGTCCAATCATAAAGCCTGTATTTCAGTGGACCCGGGTATCTGCGGTTTTTCCTGTACCGTTTGTGCCCGGTCGGTTGAGAAGAGATCGGTGGCAATTGAAATCAGTGGATCGGAATGCAAACAGATCGGCAAACTGGCTGAACATCTTGAGATCATTGGTTTAAAAGAGCTATTCATGCCATTGACCCAAAACCCGGTTTACAAGGCGGCCCAGGCATCCGGCTGCCATGCGTCATGCGTCATTCCCGCTGCGGTATTGAAAGCTGCGGAGGTTGCCATGGGCATGGCCGTTGCCCGGCCGGTACAGTTCAGTTTTGATGGTGACAAGGAGAATGTTTAACCGTGTCTCGGTCGAAAGTCGTGCCTTTCAGGAATGATACCGGGATATCCCAAGCGTTGCTCCAGCGTCTGGGAGACGCCGGCAAAAAGAATGGTCTTGACGCCATCTTCCCTTTTCCCATCAGTAAAATCGAAGTGGCGGAATGGGTTCACCTGAAATGCCGGTATGGATGCAGCCGTTACAACACCAATTGGTGCTGTCCACCGGCAACGCCCTCTCCTGAAAGAACCAAGACCATTTTGAGTGAATATAAAAGGGCGCTTTTATTGGTGGGCAGTAAAAGTTGTGTGGATTTTTACCGGGACAACAGCCGAAAAAGAATCAACCAGGTTCGTTGCTGGAAAGGGACTTTAAGCCTGGAACGGATGTTGTTTCTTGAAGGATACTATAAAGCTTTCAGCCTGGTTGGAGAGTGTTGCGCCTTGTGCAAAGAATGTGCTTATCCGGAGCCCTGCCGGTTTCCCCAGGAAAAGCGACCGTCGGTGGAATCATTTTCAATTGACGTGATCGGGACCTTGAAAAATTTGGGTACCACCTCAAAGGTGGCAACGCGCACAACGGAAACATTTACTTATTACGGCATCATTCTTCTCGAGTGATGCAAAAAACTTGGCTCTTATGTTAGATTTCTTCTTAGCAGTTTTTTTTGTTCCATTTTTTCATGGAGAAAGGAGGTGCTGACAGAGTAGCTTCGCAAAAAAATGTCAACCTATAAAGGAAGGAGCGGAAGAAAGGAGACTCGAAATGGCTAAACAAATGTTAATTGACGCCTACAGAGGCAAAAAGACCCCCACAGCACCTTGGGTGCCTTATGCCGGCGTTCATTGCGCTTTTCTGATTAATGAACCTGCTGATAAAGTGCTGAAGGACCCCGAGCTGCTGGCAAAAAGTGTTGTCAACGCCGCAAAAAGGTACAAAGCTGACGGTATCCCACTGGCCTTTGATTTGTCGATTGAGGCCAATTCAGTTGGTTGTGAACTCAAATGGTGGGAGGATAATGTTCCTTCCGTCAAAAACCATCCGTGTTCGGAGAAGACCCCGGCGGATGCGGGACTGAAACTCCCCACAAAGGATTCAGGCCGTTGGCCGGTCATGTTCGAAGCAGCCAGAATTGCCAAGCCTCAACTGGAAGAACTGGACTGCGCCATGATGGGTCTTTTCTGCGGGCCGTTGACGCTGGCCTCTCACCTGGCAGGTGTACGAATTTTTACAGATGTCTATAAACACAAGGATTTTGCAGCTGAAGTCTGCAAATTCGCCGGTGAAGTAGGCGCCAGGGCGGCTGAATTCTACGCCGAGATGGGTTGCGACATCATTGCAAATGTGGATCCCGTTGCCTCACAGATCAGGCCCGAGACATTCAGGACATACGTGACGCCGAACAGCCAGGCCGCAAACAAGATCATCCATGACGCTGGCATTACATCGTCATTTTTTATCTGCGGTGATGCGACCAAGGTCATGGAAGAGGTCTGCAAGATTGGAACCCACGGTTTCGCCATCGACGAACAGATGAACATGAACTTCATCCGCGACCTTGCCCGTAAATACGGCGTAGGTTTTGGTGGCAACCTGAAACTGACCCTGGCGCTCAGTCTGGGACTGCTCTCTTCGAGAGAGGATGCCATCGTCAGTCTTGCTGCGGGAGGTCAGCATGGATATACCTTCGCACCCGGCTGAGACATGCCTTACGATGTTCCGGTGGAACATATGGACCAGGCAATCGAAGCCAGAGAGTGGTTTGACACGTATTACACCAAGTATCCGGACTCTTGGTAGCCGACTTTCAGAAAGGAAGGATTCGGATTATGGCAGATAAAATTACGATTGATGTTGTAACCCTGGACAGTGTGCAATGTGCAGCCTGTGGATATATGATGGAATCCATTGCCGCCCTGCCCGATGATGTCCAGGACATGATTCAATACAAAGAGTGGTCTATTAAAAACAAAGACGGCATCGGGAAATTCATGGAGCTGGGCGTGAAGGTACTTCCGTCCATCTGCATTGAAAAGGACATCGTGTTCCCGAGCATCATTCCTCAGTACGAGGAACTGATTGATGAAATGGCCAAACGCGCGCCGAACGATGCGATGAAAAAGAGAATCGCGTCGCTGAGGGAAGTCGGATTCCAGTTCGACAAAGTCCAGGCGAACCTTGAAAAGGCGGGCGCCGGGAGATCCACAAGAACGGACTCCACCGTCCAGTAAAACCTGTAACCTTCGTGAACGGGGCCTTGCGACGAGGCCCCGTTCATTGTTCTCCTAATCTGAAGTGAGGTCTGCTTTGCACAGCATTAGAACCAACGAAGATCTTCGAAATTTTGTCATGGAACATGGTTTGCCGGCTACGGAAATAGGATTGTTCGGCGTAAAATGCCCCTATTGCGGCAAATCGGATCAGATCAGGAAACTGGAATCGCCCGATGATTTGAAAGACCTTGTTGAAGAAAAAGAGCTTGCCGCCTATTCCGCCTTTTTAAAGGTAATACTGCCCCCTGATCGCTCCATCGGCGTTTGTCGGTTCTGCCGCAACTGCCTGATACTCAATGGAAATGGCCAGGCTGAACCTATAGAGGAGAGGCTTTAGCATATGTCAGATGTCACCCGCGTATACTTGATTACCGGTTTTTTGGGTAGTGGAAAGACCACCCTGTTGAACCGGATCATCAAGAGATTTCCAAAGGATCAAAAATTGACCCTGCTGGTCAACGAATTCGGCGAAATTGGTGTGGATGGTACCCTGGTGGAAGGCGATGACATCGACATGATGGAGATCAGCAAAGGATCCATTTTCTGTGTTTGTGTCAAAACCGATTTTATCAAAGGTCTTTATGAATTGAATACAACGGTTCAGCCCGATGTCCTGCTGATTGAGTCCACCGGGGTGGCCAACCCTTCGGATCTCAAAAAAGATCTCAAACTGCCGATCTTCAATGACCGTTTCGATTTCAGGGAACAATTCTGCCTGGTGGATGCCGTTCATTTTGCCGATGCTTACGAGGTTTACGCGTCCCTGGAAAAACAGATCGCCTCCTCCAGTGTTTTCATCATCAACAAGACGGATCAGGCATCAGCTGAACAGATTGCGGAAACCAAAAAGATCATCTCCCGGTTCCATCCCGATCCTCTATTTTTTGAAACCAGTTATGCGGACATTCCCCTGGAACGTTTTCTGGAGCTGGAGGGTGGAAAAAAACCCAAGACGGAAACTTCATCCGGCCTCGCTTCTGACCGACCAAAGCTTTCGGATGTGGAACTCGAACAGTTCCTTGACGACCTTCTTGACAGTCCGGACCTTGAAATTACGCCTCCGGATATGCTCATGTCGGTGGGGTACCAGTGGAATGGCAAAGACATCGCTGAAGTAGAACAAGTTGCGGATGCGCTGCCTTCGTCAGTGGTTCGGGCCAAAGGCTTCCTTGAAGATGAGAACGGCATGCACATTTTCAATTATGTAATGGGTGACTGGACCATTGAAAAAACGGATATCTCCCGTGACCGCATCCAACACAAAAATGTTGTGGTTTTCATCGGGCCGCCCGACTCCATGTCAGGCATCGAGACAGCTTCCGAAACCGGTTCATGGTCCAGCCTGGGTGTGTTTCAGCCTTACTCACAAGAATAAAGACATTTTATAACAAATTGATGCAACTCCTAAGGATGAGATGGTAATATCATGGACGAAACGAGCACTTTTGATATCATGATCATCGGCACCGGCCCGGCCGGTTTGACGGCCGCCCTTTACGGGCAACGCCTGGGGCTCAGTTGTGTTGTATTTGGTGATATTCCCGGTGGGAATTTGTACATGGTCGAGAACCTGGCCAATTTCCCTGGATTTCCCGGAGGCATAGCTGGAACGGAATGGGGGGTTAAGACCTTTCAGCAGGCCCAGGCCGAGGGCGCCCTCTTTACCATGGGTCGATTGGATCTGCTGGAACAGGACGGAAACGGTTTTGCCGGTACTGACGCAAATGGACTGGTCTATTCCGCTTCCGCAGTCATCGTTGCCACCGGGCGGGTTCCCAAAACATTGTCGTTGCCCCATTCGGACATGAAGGGCATCAACTTCTGTTCTGTTTGCGATGGGCCTTTGTTCAGGGATAAGAACGCCACATTGGCGGTGGTGGGGAGTGACAATGCCGCGGCCCAACATGCACTGGGACTTTCCAGGATAGCCGAAAGGGTTCTTCTGATCTGCCGGAGTCGAGATCTGATAATGGACGCCGCCCATCGGAAAAGGATCGCGGCTGAGGAAAATATCGATGTAATGCTGGAAACCGAAGTGACCGGGTACGAAGGTCTTGATATGGTTGAAGCGCTGCAAACGAAGTCTCCGGATGGGGATTCGAAATCGTTCCCAGTGGATGGCGTTTTCCTGGCTATCGGCTGGTCCCCCAATACACAGATGATTAAAATGCCCGTTGAAACCATTGATGGGGGATATCTCAAAACCGATGAAAAGTTGATGACGTCAACCCCAGGGATGTTTGCCGCCGGAGATGTGAGAGACACCGATCTTTACCAGGTGTTGACCGGTTGCGCGGATGGGGCCAGGTGTGCCCTGAACGCCTCTGAGTTTATTAAAAGATCTTCTTAAAGCGTGCTGGAGGCGTACCTTTTGTCGGATTCAGAAAAGATTATTATTGAAGTGATGTACAAGGCGAGTTACTGCCTGCCCTGTCTGTATATGGATGAAACCGTTCTTGAAATACTTCCTGAATATGATGGATTAATCGACTATAGAAGAATCGATTTCATGCGTAGCCCAGGAAGAGAAAGGTTTCTTGAGATCTCCTGCGAACTGTTCGGCGAAGAGGCAGTCATGAAACACTGCCGCGTGGCGCCGGTTCCGTCCCTTTTTATCGATGGGGAACTTTTTTTTGACGCTATTCCCCCCATGTTCGAGCTGAAAGAGGCCATTGAAGAGGCACTTTTCCAAAAAGGACTGATGCATAAGGGAGAAGCACTGTCATGACAACAGACATCATCCATATCGAGGTGCTCCACGAAGGTGCCCATTGAATCCCTTGCGAATACATGGCCAGGCTGGTCGAATCGGTCGTCACACAGTACGGTGACACCGTGCGCTGGGAAAAAGTCATTACCAAAGAATTGAAAGGGGCCCAGCGTTTTATAGCCTTGTCCAAAGAACTGGGACGGCCTGCCCCCGTGCCATCCATTTATATCAACGGAAAGCTCACTTTTGATATCACGCCCGAAAGCGAACAACTGAGAGAAGTCTTGAACGGATTGGTTTCCGGTTGAAGAAGCGCTAAACCTTTTGTTCTCCGATGCCGCTGTACACAGCCTTGCACATGCCTGAAACACCGCCCTTCAAACCATCCGGGTTCTTAAGCCCCTCTGAGCTTTTGAGGCTCTCGACGTATGCGGATGCTTCGGAAAGTTGCTGATAACTCCCTCCAATCTCCTCGGCCGGCTCTATTTTAAACAACCATCCCAGATTGTAGGGATCATTCATTACAAGTTCGGGCAACTGTTTTATTTCGCTATTGAAGTGAATGTTCCCCTTGATGGGCGTATCGATATACAGGATCTTTCCGGTAATGGCGAAAACGACTGTTGCACCCTGTTCAACCATCTGGTCTTCCGTAACCAGCCAGTCAAGGCCCTTGAAACCGCCACTGAGGATCAGTGCCGGTTCAGTCAATCCGAATGCAATATGGTTCTTATCTTGTTTGGCCCAAAGGCCCTGTCTGGTGTAAAAACGTCGGTCTTCAGGAATCTCGAGACGCTTACCCAGAAATTTTTCAATAATGATCATTCCAATTCCTCCAGAAAAAATATAACCACTGCCGCCATAAAAATATCATCGGTTCAACATACGACCGAGAATCCCTTTTTTTCCCGGTTTAGGCGGCTGGAGCCCAAGGCGCTCGCAGATGGCTGCTTCGACCTTTTCATCCGAAATATCTGATCCCTCCACCAGGATTTCCTCGCCAATCATGACGGCCGGCGCCACCGGCAGATCCAACTCAAAGTATTCATCCGTATTGTATTCCGCGGGAGGTTTGGATGTGGTTTCTATTTCGATATCATATGTTTCGCCCAACCTGGGCATCATGGACTTGAAATGTCTTCATGGCTTTCCGTTGGGTTCGTTTAAAAAAAATCTGACTTTCAACATGGGAGATTCCTTTCAAATGGCAAAAAAATTGCTGAAAATTTTCGGGACACCTATTTAATGACCTTTCGCGCCGCCGTCATGCGGGTCAAAAACTGCACCGGAGGTAAAAAATCCACCAGGCGAAGATTGTACTTCTCAACACCATTGCGATTTAAAAAGACAACGGTCGGTACGCCTTTGACATTGTAGTGGGTCAGCAATTGTTTGTAATCGGCATTTTCCTTACGTGTTAGATCGACCTTAATCATAACGAAATCTTTTTCTGCCTGGGCAACCACATCCCGATCGTGGAAAGTGATTTCATCCAGCTCTCGACAAGGTGCACACCAGTCCGCGTAAAAATCAATAATGACTGGCTTATTCATCTTTTTCGCTTCAGCAAGCAGTTCCTGGGAATAGGGCTGCCACTCGACGCCGGGACCTTTCATAAACCAGGTACCCATTAAAAAGACGGCCACCACAAGGCCTATCGTGCCGACAATTACCTTGATCCAGTTGAAACCCTTTGAATGGGTTCTGGATCTTTCAAACCACCCCAGATGCAGGCCTGCGGCAAAGGCCACGGCCGCGAGGATAAATACGCCGACTGATTTTGGAAAAACGGGCCGAATGAAGTAAGCGGCCATGCCCAAAAGAACCCAGCCCATCAGCTTTCGGATCCACATCATCCACTCGCCGGATCTGGGGAGCTTCTCGATCCGGCCGGAAAAAACGGCCAGAAAAAATAGGGGCAAACCGAGACCCAGACTCAGGGTAAAAAAGATGACAAACCCCAGCCAGGGACTGCCCATGCTCGCGACCCAGGTCAGGAGCCCCAGAACAAAGGGCCCGATGCACGGTGCTGCGACAACCCCCAGAGTTAAACCCATGAAAAGGGTGCCGAAATATCCTGCATAAGATTTTGATGCAGCCTGTGTCAGTCCGCCGGGGAGTTTTAATTCCCAGAACCCGAAAAGACTTGTGGCAAGCAGAATCATAACGGAAGCAATTAAAACCAGTACCACCGGGCTTTGCAGCAGGGCTCCCATGAGTCCGCCGGTCAAAGCGGCCGTTACGCCGAGGACCGAATTGGTCAATGAAAGCCCGCCGATGTAGCAGACGCCGTGGGCGAAAAGGTTCCCTCGACTCCGACCGCTTCTTCCACCGAAATAAGAAACGGTGATGGGGATCAGTGGATAGACACAGGGTGTCAGGTTCAGGGCCATGCCCCCTGCAAATATGCCCAACAGCGTCCAGATCATGGCCCAGCCATAAAGTGGTCCCGGCTCTTTGGGCTTGCTTTCGGAAATTTGGGAGAGACCCGCCGGTTGACTTGCGGTGGGATATCCCGATTCATTCCAGTCAGGATAACCCGTGGGATCGCGATAAATGTTGTGGTAACCTAAGTTTGCGGCTACCCGAGCCGCCGAGTCGCTTCGGACTCATGCAAGCCCCGCTCAGTAAAAAACAATGAAACGGTTCTTGTCTGGTCCGAGGAATTCTTCCAGCGCTTCTTTTTTCCGCCACCGTGAGAACCACGTGGGTTCCATGGGAAAATTGAGTGCCCCTTTTATGTGGCCGGAGCGATATTCCCATTCCTGGCGCGTATCCACCAGCAGGAGGCCCTCAGGGTTTTTGTTGTAGATTTTCTTAAGCTTCTGTGTATCGATCAGCTGATACCCGCCTTCGCGCGCCTCAGCAGCCACATCTTCAGGCGTTGCTGCTTTAGGAGTGACCGACCGATTGGTAAACCATAAAAGCCCCACCGTGATGAGAACGGCCACGAGGGCCACGATTGTTTTCTTAAAGCCGTTCACGGATACAACCCCTCTTTCAGGGAAACGGATAACGTGCGACTCATAGTTTCCCCTCTCTTTTCAGCTTTGAAATCAAAAAATCCGCGCCCGATTGAGACAGACCGCAACCTTTGGCCAAATCAACGGGATCCATGGAGCCTGTTCTTTTGACAAAGGAGACCACTTCATCGTCAAGCTCTTCCAGCCAGTCCTCAAACAGTGAGAGGATTCCAGGCTCAGTGACCGCTGACAGCTGCTTTGAGCGCGCCACGCGCTCTACCATGCTCTGGCACATATCCGTGGGATCGACACCTTCGTCCATGCAGGTGGCCATTCAAAGATGAACCAGACTGTCCACCTTTTCATCAGAGGGTGTGCCGACGAGAGTGGCTACCATTTTCAAGCGGGTTTCTTCTTCCAGAAGCGGAAACAATTTGCCCAGGATCTGGGCAAGCGCCATGGCGGCTTCTTCAGGTTGGCTCGCATCAACCAATTCTTGAATCTTGGATGAAATCATTAAGCATTATCTCCCGTATCAAAATGAGGTTCTCTTGGATAAAAGATCTGTGGCCAGTGCGCTCATCTGGCTGAGGATATCTGTGATCTTCTTGTCTGCAATTTCGTAAAAAATAAATGGTCCCTGCCGCTCAACATGGACTAGAAGCGTCCGTTTCAGTTCCTTCAGATGGTGTGAAACGAGGGGCTGTGAAATTTTCAGCTCTTCCACGATCTGGGAGACTGATTTTTTTCCCTCAGTTACGGAAAGAATAATACGGAGACGATTTTCATCAGCGAGGCTTCTGGCTAAAACAGCAACCGATTCGAGGCGATCGTGCAACTGAGGTATTCTCTGT
>JAJDOH010000131.1 GCA_022340265.1 Deltaproteobacteria bacterium
CCGATGCCAAGGTGATGGCCATTCGGCAGGTGGTGAAAGGCCGTATGGAAACGTTGGGGCATTTTAACAAATTCGCTTACGGTCTTTCGCTTCTGGTCATGCTGGTGGGGGGGCTGGTGGTGCTGGTTACCATGATGGGGAGTGTTCGAGAACGCACATCGGAGTTCGGCATTTTCATGGCCATCGGTTTCAAGCGAAGCCATGTGATTCGCATGGTGCTTTTCGAGGCTGCGGTGATCTCTGCTGTGGCTGGTATAGCTGGCTATTTCATGGGGATGGGTGCGACAAAGCTAACCATCCCTTTTTTCACCGAGAGCGTTGATGTAAGCCTTGCCTTTGACCCGATTTTAGCGCTGGGAGTCGTTGTAGCGGCAGTTATTCTGGGACTCATATCCAGTGTGTATCCGGCGATCATGGCGGGAAACCTTGATCCAAACGAAGCGCTTAGAACCCTTTAGGAGAATGAATGATGAGTTATATTCGAGTTGAAGATCTGAAGAAAGAATACGGAAAAGGGGAAGCCGCTTTTATGGCTGTCAAAGGCATGCGTTTTCACGTTCGGCAGGGAGAATTTGTGGCCATCGTTGGGGAATCGGGATCCGGAAAATCCACACTGCTTTCCATGATGGGTGCTCTCAATACCCCGACAAGAGGCCGGTATGTGGTTGATGATATAGATGTTTACTCCCTGGGTCTTGACCAAAGGGCCAAATTCCGAATGGAATTTCTGGGCTTCATTTTTCAGAGTTTTCACCTGATTCCCTATTTGAATGTCATGGAAAACGTGATGTTGCCGCTGGCCATTAAAAAGAAGAAGAGCCATGAGAAAAGGGAGATGGCCAGAGTCGCTCTCAAACATGTCGGACTTTCGGACAAGAAAAACCGGTTGCCCAGTGAGATTTCTGGAGGGGAGCAGGAACGGGTGGCCATTGCCCGGGCGGTGGTGAACAACCCCACCATCCTTCTGGCCGACGAGCCCACCGGGAATCTGGATACCAAAAACAGTCGTGAAATCATGAATCTTTTTCATAAACTGAATGGAGAAGGCATCACCATTGTGATGGTGACTCACAATTCGGATTGCGCACGGGAGGCGGAGCGAACCCTCTGTGTTTCAGATGGGTTGATTGAAGAGCAGGAACGTTCACAAAAGATCGTGGAATACCCATTCGGAGTGAAGACGACCTTGGAAGCCTACCCTGCGGAAAATGTGGCAGTTCGATAAAAATCACATGCCTGAACGTTCAATTGGCTGATCAAAGGAGATGAATATGGATAAGGAGTTCTTATTTTCAAAGAAAATGTGGTTTTTGATTTTGATCTGCCTGGTGGTTCTCATGGCGGCCGCGGCTTTCGCGCTACAGTTCAGCGGGGAAACGGTAGAGTCCACAACGGTTTTGGAGCGTAACGACTCATCAAAACTTTCGGAACCCGGAAATGAAGTTTCAAAGGCTGTTTTCAAAGTGGATAACATGTCCTGTTCGGGTTGTATTTCCACAATCAAGGGAAGCCTTTCCGGCTTTCAGGAAATAGAAGATGTCCTTGTTGATCTGGGAAGCGGCAAAGCAGAGGTTTACTATCGGCAAAGGAACAAAACGGATGTGGCGAAAATGGCTCAAGCCATCACCGAAAGTGGTTACCCCGCCACGGTTGTAAGCGTTTTCTCCCCTGAGGAAATCAAAAAGGAGAGAGCGCTGTCTGCTTCGAAAGCAAAATACTATATTGCTTCGGTGAGTGGATATGACATTGCCAGAGCGGATTTTGATATGGAGATGAATGCGGCTCGTAAAAAGTACCGGGCGGATTATGGAAAGGATTTGTTTAAAACGCCTCAGGGAGAGGCACTGGAAGCCAGACTTGAGGCCCAGATTCTGTCGAACCTTATCGAACGGGGTACTCTGCTGCAGGAGATCAATGGTTCCGGTTACAATGTTGCTGCGGGGACCATCAAAGCCGAAATGGCAGCGTTCATAAAAAAGAACGGTGAAAGTGAGGAGGCCCTTCAACAGGCTGTTCGCGATGCGGGTTACAGCTACGACTATTTCAAAAAGAGGTTTGAGAGCGGCGTAATAATCAACCGTTTTATTGATGAAAAGGTTCTGGCTGGTGCAACGACGCCCGATGAAAAGCAGCAGGCGTTTACGCAATGGTTTAACAACGCCAGGGCAAAGGCGGATGTGGCCTATTATGACAAGGATCTAGAAAAAGCCCTTCGCCAGCAAACCCCCTCAAGCAGTTGCTGCACCGTGAAATAGATCCACATAAGGGAGGTTTTTGAAATGGAAAAATTACAGAACTGCCAAGGAAAAGTTGTGACAGAGGCATGTTGTTGCAGTGCCGAATCGGGGAATAAAAGACCAATGAATGCCAAAACCGACAAAACCGCCGAGTCTTCATCTAAAAAAGGGTGGTGGGCGCGTTATGTGAACCGTCTTAAAAAGCACGAAGGAGATGTTCGTTCCTGCTGCCGATAAGATAAGAATCCTTCGGGTAAAAGCGAATTTCAGTATCTTTTTTGTGGGAAATGGAAATGCGCTTTGCCCGAAGGGCTCATGAAGGAAGGATAAAACAATGATAGAGATTATTGTGGTGGGCATTATTGTAGCGGTGGCAATGGCTTTTATCACTAAAAACTTGTATCATAAGGTAGCTGGAAATTCTATCTGTGGTTGCGAAGGAAAGAAATGCCAAACAAAGAAAAAGAGGGTTATGTAAAAAAAGAAACCATGATGGTGGTTGCCTTTGTGGCCCTTTTGGTGGGGTTTCTGGGTGGGGTTTTCTACAGTGCCCACAAGTCGGTGCCCGTCGAAAATGCGCCGCCTTCGGGGCAGGCTCAGGTTTCAAATGAAGACGCATCGATCACTGGGGAGTTGGAGAAAGAGACTGTACGTCATCCTGAAAACGCGTCGGCATGGGTGCGGTTGGGAAACCATTATTTTGATGGCGACCAAGTGGATAAGGCGATTACAGCTTACAAACGATCTCTGGCGCTGGACCCTAACAATGCCAATGTGCTGACGGATCTAGGCGTAATGTACCGCCGCAAGGGCTTACCCATGGAAGCCATCAATTCTTTTGATCGGGCGATTAAGGTAAATCCTCGTCAGGAGGCGGCCTATTTCAACAAAGGGGTGGTGTTTCTTCACGACTTAAAAGATCGAGATGCCGCCATCAAAGCATGGGAAGACCTGGTTCAGGTAAATCCCATGGCCAAAGTTCAGAGTGGAGAACTGGTGATGGAGCTCATTGAAAATACCAAAGCTAAGGAACCCTCTACCGGTTCCCGATAATGAATTTTTACTTTCCTTACGGTGCGCTTGAAAATCGGCTCATTCCTGAAGGAAGAATCCCCGCAGGGGCCAAGACCCCTTTCAAATACGAAAGGGAATTTGTTCCCCGGACATTTTTCTCTTGCATTTCATCATGTTATTGTTTATAAAATTCGGATATTTTTGGGTTTGGCTGTATTTTTAGGCTAAATTGTAATTTTGTTTGTGCTTCATGCCAGTAAAATCAAAGGGTTGTTCCGGTCTTTGCACGATCCGGCTCTTTTTCTTAAATCCTTTAGGTCCAACCCCCTGGCTTTTCGGGAGCGACTAAATTTATTTGTGAAGGTCATTTAAAGGTCCATGTTGACATGCATGAGGCATCTTGAGAGGTAGAGACAGGGCATACCTTAGTCTCTACAGGTCAGATGCCTTATTTTCTTTGATGGTTATTCTTTATGAGCACATTTTCTGTCGGTATAATAGGCAAAGATTTTCACCGGGTGGAGGCTGAAACCCTTTCGGCTGAAGAAGCCCTGGCGCACCTGAAAGTGGGTGGCCTGGACCGCGTGGTAGCGGTCAAAATAAATGGCGTCCCTAGTGATCTTTCGACCGAGCTAGGTGAAAAAACCGAACTGGAACCCATTTACCTGCACTCCGATGAAGGATTGGAAGTTCTTCGACACAGCACTTCCCATGTAATGGCCATGGCCGTGAGAGAACTCTTTCCCGGCGTCAAGGTAACCATAGGCCCCGCCATAAAAGACGGTTTCTACTATGACTTTGATTATAAACGGCCGTTTAAGGAGGATGACCTTCCCCTTGTGGAAGAAAAGATGCATGAGATCATCGAGGCGGATCTCCCTTTTACAAGAAAGGAAATGCCCGTCTCGGAAGCATTGGCGTTTTTTAAAGCCCAGAGCGAAGATTATAAGGTTGAGCTTATCGAAGATCTTGATGCGGAACTGGTTTCTCTGTATACCCAAGGGAGTTTCACGGATTTGTGCCGCGGGCCGCATATTCCTTCTACCGGCATGATTAAGGCGTTTCATTTGATCAAAACGGCCGGTGCCTACTGGCGGGGCGACGAACATCGACCCATGTTGAGCCGCATATACGGTGTGGGGTTTTCCGACCAGAAGCAGTTGAAAAAGCATCTCCATATGCTGGAAGAGGCTCGAAAACGAAATCATGTGAAACTCGGTGCTCAACTGGAACTATTCAGCACTTATGAAGAAGTGGGAGCGGGAATGGTGGTATGGCACCCCAACGGAGCCATGCTGCGCCATCTTTTGGAGGAATTTGAGATTGCGGAACACCTCAAAAGAGGGTACGAACTGGCAAGAGGCCCGGAGGTGCTGAAGACGGATTTGTGGAAGAAATCCGGTCATTTTGACAATTATCGCGAAAACATGTATTTTACGGAAATAGACGGGCAGTCTTACGGTATGAAGCCTATGAACTGCTTGTCCCACATGTTGATTTACGGCTCGAAAATTCGAAGTTACCGCGATCTTCCCAGGCGGTATTTCGAATTGGGAACCGTCCACAGACACGAACGGTCAGGCGTTTTGCATGGCCTTTTCAGGGTTCGGGAATTTACCCAGGATGACGCTCACATTCTCTGTACGCCCGAGCAGCTTAATGACGAGATCAAGGGGGTGCTTGATTTCGTGCGGGAAGTGATGGGGATTTTTCAGTTCGATTATGAATTGGAGATTAGCACACGCCCTGAAAAATCCATCGGTTCCGATGAGGACTGGGAACTGGCTACCAAAGCACTCGTTAAAGCCATGGATGACCTTCAGTTGAACTATGAAATCAACGAGGGCGACGGTGCTTTTTATGGTCCCAAGATTGATGTCAAGCTTGAAGATGCCCTCGGCCGAAAATGGCAGTGCGCTACCATTCAGTGTGATTTTACACTTCCTGAAAAGTTTGACTTGACCTTTATTGGTAATGATGGCGAAAAACATCGGCCGGTCATGATTCACAGGGTGATTCTGGGCGCCCTTGAGCGATTTATCGGTGTTCTGATAGAGCATTATGCCGGTGCATTTCCTACCTGGCTTTCTCCGGTTCAGGCAGCCGTTCTGACAGTGACAGACCGCAATATCCCCTTTGGGGAAAAGGTGTTAAAAGAATTGCTGGCAGCCGGTATCAGGGTCGATTCCGATTTCAGAAATGAGAAACTGGGTCTTAAAGTGAGGGAAGCTCAGGTAAAAAAGATCCCTTATATGTTGATTATTGGGGATAAAGAATGCGATAATAAGGGTGTAACGCCGAGGAAAAGGAATGGTCAAAATCTGCCTTTGATGGGGACAGATGCGTTTATGGACCTGATTACCGAAGAATGTAAACAGAGGAGGTAATGGCAATAAGAAAAAAATCTGACGACGTAAGAATCAACGAGAAGATTCGATCCAGAAATGTGAGGTTGATTTCCGCTGAAGGAGAGCAGTTGGGAATTCTGCCCATTGAGGATGCGCTGAAACAGGCCAGGGAAGAAGGGCTGGACCTGGTTGAGGTTGCGCCCAACTCCGATCCGCCGGTTTGCCGTGTAATGGATTATGGCAAGTTTCGGTATGAGGCAAGCAAAAAAGTTCAGGAAGCGCGAAAGAAAACCCGTGGCGGCCAGATGAAAGAAATCAAGCTTCGGCCCAACACCCAGGATCACGATCTCGGTTTCAAGATCAAGAACCTCAAAAGTTTTCTGGATAAAAAGCACCGGGTCAAAGTGAGCGTTTTTTTCCGTGGGCGGGAGATGGCGTTTATGCAGGCCGGAGAGGATCTTCTGCAAAGGGTCGCTGAGGATGTCTCAGATGTGGGAACCGTTGACCAGCCTCCGTCAAGGGAGGCCCGGAATAGAATGACCATGGTCATCGTTCCGAAATAAATTTAATCACTAAGCCCGTCAGTGTGGGTTCAGCAAGCTTTCCCTGTTATCTTTTTCCTTTTGGTAAAGATTCATGGGGATGGTTGTTTTTTCCCTGAGGCCTTAGGAAATTAGCAGTGGAGGATAATAATGCCTAAAATGAAGACCAACCGCGGTGCGGCCAAGCGCTTTAAAATCAGCGGTTCTGGAAAAATCGTGAGGAACAAGGCTTTTTCAAGCCATATTCTGACCAAGAAAAGCACTAAAAGAAAACGGAATCTTCGAAAATCAACCGTGTTGGATTCTGCCAATCTGAAGGGTGTCAAACGGATGATTCCTTATGCGTAGGTTAGTGCGTGAACAAGAATTTTGAGTGAGTAACGGAGAGGTTTTGACATGCCAAGGGTAAAAAGAGGCTTTAAAGCCAGAAGAAGACGGAAAAAAGTATTAAAGGCAGCAAAAGGATTTCAAGGCGGACATAGCAAACAGTATAGGACCGCTGAAACGGCTGTGATCCGGGCTGGAATGTATGAATACCGGGACCGCAGGGTTCGAAAGCGTGAATTTCGAAAACTATGGATTATCAGGATCAACGCGGCCGCGAGGGCCCACGGCCTTTCCTACAGTCGATTGATGGGAGCGCTAGAAAAGGCGGGCGTTGCTCTGGACCGAAAGGTGCTTGCCGATATGGCGGTGAATGACCCGGCGGGATTTGCCCGTCTGGCAGCCATGGCCTCCTGAATGGATAGGTGGTGAGTAATCCCATGAAAGACCAGCTTCTGGAACTGGAAAAGCGCGCCGGGGATGAATTGAACGCCATTGATGATCCATCTGGTCTTGAACCCTTCCGGATAAAGTACCTGGGTAAAAAGGGCGCTCTTACATCCATGATGAAAAGCCTGGGAACGCTCAGCCGCGAAGAGCGCCCGGAAGCGGGTAAACTGGCCAATCAGATCAAGGTAAATCTTTCCCGCCGTTTCGAAGAGACTAAAATATCCCTTGAAACCGGCGGGAGCGGAGACGACGCATCAGTAGATGTTACGCTGCCGGGAAGGGAGCCTCTTTGCGGCCACCTCCATCCCATCACCACTGTCATTAAAGAGGTGTGCCTCATCTTTTCGAGAATGGGATTCCGGGTCGTCAAAGGTCCCAATGTGGAGTTGGATTATTACAACTTCGAGGCGTTAAACCTGCCCAAAGACCATCCCGCCAGGGATATGCAGGATACGTTTTACATATCCGATAATGTGGTATTAAGAACCCACACCTCTCCCGTTCAAGTGCGTGTCATGGAAACCCAAACGCCGCCCGTGAGCGTCATTGCACCGGGAAAAGTATATCGACGTGATTCAGACGTTTCCCACACCCCCATGTTTCATCAGGTCGAAGGGCTTTTGGTGGACAGAGATGTATCCTTCGGTGAATTAAAGGGAACGCTGACCAGTTTCATCCATCAGATGTTCGGCAGCCATACGCGATTGCGTTTCAGACCCAGTTTTTTCCCTTTTACTGAACCCAGTGCAGAGGTGGATATAGAATGCGTCATCTGCGGAGGGGAAGGATGTCGAACATGTTCCCAGACGGGATGGCTGGAGATATTGGGTTCCGGCATGGTCGATCCCGAAGTATACGGCTTTGTTGATTATGATTCTGATCTATACAGCGGTTTTGCTTTTGGCATAGGGATTGAGAGAATTGCCATGCTGAAATATGGGATCGATGATATTCAACTCTTCTTTAAAAACGATATGCGGTTTCTGAACCAATTCTAAAGTGTTGGGTCTCGCTCACAGCTCCAGGATCCGGCACTTGAAAAAAATGGCTGACCGTCAACAGCTTCTTGCAGAGTATAATCCATGAAGGTAAGTTTAAACTGGTTGAAAGAACACGTTGATATCGAACTTTTACCTGATGAACTCAGTCATGTCCTGACCATGGCGGGTCTGGAAGTGGAAGGTGTTGAAGCAGTGGGACAGGATCTGGACCATATTCTGATTTCCAGGATTTTGGAAGTACGTCCTCATCCCAATGCCGATCGTCTTTCACTTTGTCAGGTGGATACAGGACCCGATACCGTTCAAGTGGTTTGTGGTGCACCCAATGTCGCAGAAGGCGTTCTGGCACCCGTGATTCTGCCCGGTGCAAAACTTCCGGACGGTACAAGGATGAAAGAGGGCCGCATCCGCGGAGAGATTTCAAAGGGGATGCTGTTGGCAGAAGATGAACTGGGACTGACCAATGATCATACCGGCATTATGATTCTGCGCGATAACGCAGCCCCAGGTATGTCACTCACGTCGTTGCTGCCCCTTCCGGACTGGATTTTTGATGTGAGCATTACCCCCAACAGGCCGGACTGCGCCAGTGTTCTGGGTATCGCCAGGGAAATCGCGGCCCATACGGGAAAATCACTGAAAACCTTTGAACGCGGGGTGGATGAAAAAGGTCCGGCCGTGGAAAGTCTGACGAGTGTTTCAGTTTTAGATCCGAATGGGTGCCCTCGGTACGCGGCGGCAGTGGTGCGGGATGTCTCTCTTAAGCCATCACCCTTCTGGATGCGTTACCGGCTTTATCACTCCGGGGTCCGGAGTATCAGCAATCTGGTGGATGTGAGCAACTATGTGATGCTTGAAGTGGGACAGCCTCTTCATGCGTTTGATTATGACCGATTAAGTGAGAATCGAATAGAGGTTCGACGAGCGAAAAAAGGAGAAATTTTCACGACTCTGGACGGAGTGGAACGTGCGCTTGATCCGGAAATACTGCTTATTTGCGATGGCCAAAAGCCGGTTGCTCTGGCGGGCATCATGGGAGGATTGAATTCCGAGATTTATGATAACACCCGGAACATTCTGGTGGAAAGTGCCTTCTTTGATCCCGTCACCGTTCGTCGGGGCTCAAAACGGCTGGGGCTTTCCACGGAGGCTTCCTATCGATTCGAAAGAGGCGCTGACATTGGGGGGGTGGTATCGGCCCTCGACCGAGCCCTTTATCTTATCGACATTCTGGCAGGGGGTGTGACGGCCAAAGGTGTTGTGGACAATTATTCCAAACCGTTTACAGCACTCCCTATTTCCTTCCGGCCGGAAAAAACCAATGCCATACTCGGCACCGCCATTTCTAAGGGTGCCATGAAAGATTATTTTGATGCCCTTGAAATGCGCACTGAAGACGATGGAGAACAGACGCATTTAACGGTTACGCCGCCCACATTCAGGGTGGACATCAAACGGGAAGTGGATTTGGTGGAAGAAGTGGCCAGACTCCATGGCTTTGACAATATTCCTGTGATATCACCAAAAATCACGCCTTCCGAAGGATCTGAATCACCCGATCTGTTGTTGCGGGACAAGGTCCGAACAAAGATGGCGGCCTTTGGTTTTTCTGAAATCATCACCTACAGTTTCGTTTCCCCCGATTCCGTTAACGCCCTGATAGGGGGGACGCCGGGACCCTTGAAAGATTTTACTCGAATTATGAACCCGCTTACGGTGGATCAGTCCGTTTTGCGAACCTCTCTGATCCCCGGCCTCATGGAGACGGCCCGGTACAATATTCTGCATGAGATGGCAAATCTTAAACTTTTTGAATGGGGAAAGGTTTTCTTTGACAGAAAAGGCCATGCGCAACCTTTCGAAAAGATACATCTGGCCGGCATTATGGTGGGAGCACATACTGTAAAAACCTGGTACGACGAAGAAAGACCCGTTGATTTTTATGACGCTAAAGGCATATTGACGGCCTTGTTGAAAGACTTGGGTATTGCGGGTTTTCGGTTCAGCCGGGAGAAAGACCTTTCGGGATATGCCAAAGACATTTCCACCGGGATCTATTGTGGAGACACGCGCATTGGTCAGGTGGGTTTAGCTTCTCCCCGATTAATCGAAACGTATGATCTGAAAATGAACCAGGTGTGCCTTTTTGAAATTGATGTGGCGGCGCTTCTAACCGTGCTGCCGGAAAAAAGGACGTTTGTTCCTTTTGGCAGATTTCCTTCTGTTCACAGGGATCTTTCACTGTTATTGGATCGCGGTATCGAATGTGGAACTGTTACGGATATCATCAGGAAAGAAGGCGGCGATCTGCTTGAATCCGTGCATGTATTTGATCTCTATGAGGGAGAACGGATTGATCAGTCAAAGAAGGCCGTATCTTTTAAGATCACTTTTCGATCAAATCGGGGCACCCTTGACGGGGAAAAGGTAAATCGTCTGTATGAGGCAATTGTTGAAAAAATTGGCCAGAAGACGGGAGGGACACTGAGGGAGGGCTAACAAGGTATGGTCCATATTCCTGAGAACAGGAAATATTTCCGTATTGGCGAGGCGAGTCGCATTGTAGGGGTTGAACCTTATGTCCTGCGATACTGGGAGAGCGAATTTTCCCAGATCAGACCGCAGAGGGCTGATTCCAACCAGAGGACCTACCAGAAACAGGACCTGGAAACCTTGTTGGAAATCAAGCGGCTGCTTTATGAAGAGAAAATGACCATTGAAGGGGCCAGGCTTCGATTCAAAGGAGAGAAGTCGGAAAAACCAGCCTTTTCAGAATCAATTCTTGAGGAAGCAAAAAGAGAATTGCGTCAAATATTGGAAATCTTAGGATAAACACCCCTTCGACGCTGCCAGCTTCAGGATTGACGGGTTGTAATGCTGATCTGGCGTGTATCCTTTCAGATTGTTCCACGAAAGCGACATGGAAACAGTCCCTCAGCGCTAGAGTAGCGATTAACCTGGCTTTGAAACCTGAGTTCCGCTGCGTCGACAGTCCCTAATCGCCGTTGATTTTATCCCGAAGAACCCCTGAGGTTTTGAACACCACAACCCTTCTTGCCCTTAGTTGCAGGTCTTCTGTGGTCTG
>JAJDOH010000140.1 GCA_022340265.1 Deltaproteobacteria bacterium
ACTTTGGTACAAGGATAGACCAGGGCGAGAAGCGGGCACGGAAACCATGCAACGCTATATTGACTTGTGGGCCAAAACATATGGCGGGGTCTCCCCAAATGCCGTTTTGGATGGATACGTAACCGCGGAGACACAACTTGACGGTCTATATTTGAGGTTGGAGGCGCCTCTTTATGATTCAAAAACAAATCGTCTCACTTTTCAGGTGACCTTGTTGAATTCCACAATGGACCACAAACATCCCGAAACCCCATTAAATATTGATAATATCACAATGACGGTGCTAAACAACATCCCTGAAGGTGAAATAGTCAGGTGGTCATTTGCCCAGTTTGCGCCGGATGCATCGTTGGCGCCGACCGGGACGGACGGCGTGTATAAGCTTAGTTTAAACAGCGTTCATCCGGAGTTGTATCAGATACAAAATGCGCCGGGCTCTGGCAGCGAAATAAATACTGCCGTTTCTCTGGTTGATAATTGGCGGTTCTATTTCAGTTCAGATCTCCCCAATGCTTCTTTGGCCGGTTATACGGATAGGGGTGAATTGAAACTGGTTGTGTTGCAGCTTGATAACCCTTCCTATCAAGACAACACTTTTTCTTATGATGCAACTGTATTGCTCGGTAATGTTGAAGAAAGCTCTTTCTTATTCAATCCATCCTTGCTGATCGACGCCGCGGATAATTATTCCAGGATTATACTGACGAATAATCAAACAGATGCTGTAACTGTTAACCTTGGTTTTCTTGAGACGTCATGCTATCAGCCTTCGGATTTTTCTGACTTGTGCAAAGTCACGGGAACCAATCCGTATGTTTGTAATTTCACCCTGCAAGGCGCGAGCGCTGCCCCAGACAATCAAAAAGAATTTGTATTTAAGAAAACGGATTGTCATGCCAACATATCCTATGCCATCGGCGGCGATTTGCCATGGACCGGTTGCGCGACGACGCAAGCAGAATTTACTATTTATGCCGAATCTGACGGCCGAGACACCATTGACATCAGCCTGGTTAATGGTTTCAGTGTACCCGTCAGCATTGTGTCAAGCGAAGGAACCACATACGGACCTGTCACATCGAATCAAGGTTACCTGGATACCGAAGCTGTTTATCCATTCGGGTGCTCTACATGCACAGGACGCGTTTCGGCTGACTGCAACCAGGGGGGGGCATGCAGTTCAACAGCAAATTGTCAGGTAACCAAGGATGCCGGGGCCACTTACACAGTCAATATCCTGGGGCAAGAGGAGGAGGCCGAGGGTCCGGTAACCATGCTTGTGGACAATCAAGTCCAATTGCTGCCGGGTTGTGGCGGCCCGTCCCTGACTTTCTTTGAAGGTGGTATTCCCAAAGACGCGCCCTATAACCAGGTCACTCCCATAACGGTTTCGAATCTGTTCGGTGAAAACAAAATTGGGTTTCAGGTAAACGGGTGGTACTGGCGATGTGGGGGGGCGAGCAACTGCCCCAACCCCAATGGCTGTCAGAACCCGGACAATGCCGGTCAAGTGGGAGTCATCGTGACGCCGGATTCAAATGGAGGGTGCTCATCCGCCACGCTGGATAGGAGTTGGACCCTCGGTCTCTGTGACAGTTCCGTGCCCAGTGCGAGAAACGTGGTAACTGTCGCACTCGAAAATCAAAGCACCTGTAAGGTGAGGATCGAGGCCTCGGGTCTTGACACGCTGGCCCCGTCTGAAAATTGCTGCAACTGCAACACGTGCCAAAATCCGCCACAGGGGCAAACAACGCACTGTAAGCGGCCGTGAATAGGGTTTTCGGCAGCCAAGCAGAAACCGAAACCCCACTGGGTTCGAAACTCGTCACCAATATTCAAACTGCAACCCAATCCATCTCCTTGACGTATTTTTTAAGCAGCATCATCATGATAAGACATCCTGTAAGCCACGTAAATATTAAGCTTTTCATTGAAAAGGAGGACCGTTATGATCGAATGGTTCTGCACCATATGTTACCAGGAACAAGAAACAGAAAAGGAGATCCCCGAGTCTTGTGTGAAGTGCGGCGCGGGATCCGCTTCCATCATCCCCCTGACGGAACAATCGAGTGACACAAAGGGGACCGATTTAATCGGTGGATTTGAAAATCTGGAACAGGTGCGGGACAGAGCCCGCACAAAATTGAAAGGAATTTGTGCCGCGTACCCCCATTGTGATGGGAACTCCGACAGGATCTGTCAACGGGAGGCATACGGCAAACCGATCGGCCTGGGCGGCGCCGGATCCGGCGCGAGTTTTACCGCCAATGTGACGTCCCTGGCACGGCTGCGTTTACAAACAAGGCTGGTGGGGGATCATTTTGATCCGGACCCTTCCTTTTTGTTCTTCGGTCTGAGGCTTTCCATGCCCATCATGGGGTCTTCCACGGCTGGAATTTCTCGATACAATGATGCCATGAGTGAGATGGATTTCTGTCGAGCCACTATTCGCGGGTGTCGCGAAGTGGGAGCACTGGCCTGGCGGGGCGACACCTGGTTCTACACGCCGGAAAACACGCCTGCTTTGGATGCTTTGGAATCGGAGGGGGGATATGGCGTCCCGATTTTCAAACCCAGGACCCAGGATGTTCTCAAGGGGCTGATCGAACGGGCGGAGAAAGCCGGATGTCCCGCAACGGGTGTGGATCTGGACGGGTGTGGTTCTACCATCATGGAAAGAAATGGACAGCCGGTGTTCCGGAAATCGATTAAAGATCTGAAGGAACTGGTGGCTTTTACATCCCTGCCTTTCATTGCCAAAGGAATCATGACGCCGGAAGATGCCGAGGCCTGTTTGGAAGCCGGGGTTCGGGTGATCTCCGTTTCAAACCACGGAGGCCGGATTCTGGACTATACGCCAGGGGTGGCGGAAGTATTGCCCGCGATTGTTGAAAGGGTCGGCAAAAACGCACTCATTACCGCAGACGGCGGTGTCCGCACGGGTTATGATGTTATCAAGATGCTTGCCCTGGGCGCCGATGCGGTACTGATCGGCCGAGATGTGATCCGAGCCGCCGTGGGAGGCGGCTCACTGGGGGTGCGACTGCAAATGGAACGACTTCAGAACACACTCAAACGGGCCATGAAGATGACCGGATGCCCCAACCTGTCCGCCGTCACTTCAGCCGTTCTTTATGATCATTGTGGCTGAGTCCAGCCCTCTATTTTTGTAAATCCTATAGAAACGACTAAGGTGTGGCGTTAGCTTACGATAATATTGGGCGGTTTATAGATCCCCTTTGCCTCCGAAAGCTGCTCCAAAGTTAGATTTTTGACAGGACGCAGGTTGCGTACGGCGAAGTAGACATTGTTGGCACCGTTGTAGGCAAAAGAATTGTCTGCAGCGTTCAGGACTTCTGACCAATCTTTGTTGAAAATGGCCCGGAAAGCGTCTTGCAGTTCTTCCTCTGAAACATGCTCGCGGACTGTGAGCCAGACCCTGTCGAGGTTGCCGACCGCAACCAGTCGGCGCGGGCTGATTCACCCGGTTTCATAAAAATAGACCGGCAGGGAAGGCATCCTGCCCGCATCACGGGGAGCGAGACCAGCAAAAACACTGCCATCCAGCGCTCCAAAAACGACAAAACAATGCCCTGCTGCAATATCAAGCACCTGCGGCAATCGGCCGCAACCGATTGCGATTAAAAGCATTTCTGTACTCATATCAACTCCCGATTCTCTTGTAAGGTATTTCCAGGTGTAGGATTTTGGCCCCTTCAGAAGGGGCTATTCAATATTTGAAGTGTGATTAAGGCGAACGTAAGCAGTATCAAAGCATTTTGAGTGCTCAGAATTTCTGCCGTATCTGGTTGATACCTGGTTTCTTTAAAAAAAGATAGAGGATTTCAGATGAAGAGCTATCTGAGCCAGGCTACAGGGACGATCCAATTGAAGTTCCGACTATCCCACCCGATGTAGCTTTCAGTCAGGATCAATCCATTTCACTTCCAGCCTCACTCTCATTACCAAAAATACAGTCATCCCTGCGTTGAAATACGGCTTTCACCCTATTCTTTCCCTCTTGGGTTAGCGTTACCCTTTTTCAAAGGACTATTGCATTCAGAGAGGGTTCTATGTTGTTGTACGTCTTATCAGAAAGGAGGTAGTAATATGAGGTTCATGGTCAAGGTTATCTGGGATGTGGAGAAAGGAAACGAACTGGCAAGGAATGGGGATTTGGGGAAAATGGCACAATCAATCTTGGATGAGATCAAACCTGAAGCAGCTTATTTCGTTGCGGAAGGGGGTAACAGATCCGCCATTCTGTTCGTGAACATGGAGGATGCTTCTGAGATTCCAGCCATAGCTGAACCTTGGTTTCTGGCTGTAAATGCGACTGTGGAGTTCCAGCCGGTAATGAAGATGGAAGATCTTCTGAAGGCAGGAGCAAGCATTGAGAAAGCTGTGAAGAAATTTGGTTAGACTCAAGCCGAATGGCCCGCTACGCTAACAGAGAAAGGCTGTCGGCAGGGCGCTTCGTACCGCTGTTGAGCAGCGATCCGTTCGGCAGTCTATGACGCGTTGGTTACTGAAAGACTCTAAAGGAAAAAAGAAGAAATCGCGGCTACCAGCACCTGCGGCTCCTTTGATTTTTGAAGGTGGGAAGTCGTGACATGTTCCGCTGTGCAGTGGAGTGTCACTCAGGCTGCTCAGCAGATCGAGGACGTTTAACAATAATTATCCGACAATGAAGTATCCTGGAGCCGATTTTGTTAAGGATACCAACAGTATTCCGTACTTGATTTTCCCTACCCAGGGGGTTACCATAATGCAAGAATTGTTGAGCTGAGGGTTCAAGTATCCTAGGCTTTCCATTTAGCAGGCTAATCATTCGTCTAGAAAGATGAAGATTTTTCCAAGATCAGTATGCAAGCTGAAAGCGTGCGATTTTCATTAGCTGTAAAGGAAATCATAAGCCGGTATCCTCATTGGTGAGACAGCTGAAGCCTGCCACCCACCTCACTTCTACGCCGCCATTAATAACAGCTCATGATGGGGTTCTAAATATGAGCCCTGTAATTTCTTTCGAACTATGTTTATTTTTTTAACTTAATATTTTGATGTTTTAAAACAATAAAAATAAACAAAACAAATTATTTGACTTTTACATTAATGATGAATAACTTTCTTTCATTAAGTGTAAAAAAAGTAAAAAAAGGTTAATATATAGTGGCAAGGTTATCACAACAAAAGAAATAACTAACTTTTTAAAATTGCATGTAATAGCAACAATCAGAACCATGGTGGTCTGAATGCGGGATTGTCCACTGGAGTAAACTAAATCCCGCAAATAAGGAGGTTCGTAATGGCAATAGTAAGATGGGATCCGTGGCAAGAGATTGCGGACAAGTTCGACCGCTACACGAGAGCGGTGGGGCAGCCTCAGGTCGGAAGCCAAGAGGTCATCGCAGCAGGCGACTGGGCTCCCCGGGTAGACATCGCTGAGACCGACGAAGCATTCGTGATCAAAGCGGAGATTCCCGAGGTCAATAAGGAGGATGTCAAAGTTACTGTAGACAATGGTGTCCTGACGATTCGGGGAGAGAGAAAACAGGAAAAAGAAGAAAAAGGGAAAAAGTTCCATCGAGTCGAGCGATACTACGGGAAC
>JAJDOH010000290.1 GCA_022340265.1 Deltaproteobacteria bacterium
TCAGGGGAAGAAGATATTTTGTTTAAGGGAAGAAAATTGAAGAAAATGTTTCAAAAATGATTGGTATGGAAGAAAAAGCCAATGAAGAAAATTCTACATCTCCACGCCGGTTACATATCTGTATATTCAAAACGGCGCTGACAGGCGCATGTCCCAGTTTTTACATCAACAGAAAAATTCTGAAATTCTAATAAGTTGTCTGGGTTAGCAAAATCACCATGTGTCTAAAATGTGTCTATTTCGCAGAATTATGCGTCATTTTGCAAAGAAAAAGACACATGGGGGGACACATAAGAAGCAGAAAGCGAGAAAATTCGAAATTCGATCTTGTGCATCACATAAGAAAGCCACTCGCCTGGAAACTGTAAGTTTTACTGCTGTCAGATCCGATTCAGACATCTCAAAATCCCATTGACATCGCGCAGAAAAAGATTCTATCTTCAGCCTATGACAATCCTCTTAACAAAAACATTCAAAAGCTTTCATGAAAAGAGAAGTTTTGCGAGAAGCTACGGCATTTTTTATGTGACTATCGCCTGCTCCGGTTATCGCCCTTCTTCTATTTCATCATTTGCACAAACAATGCGTCATGCATTCAAGCTTCTGAAAAACGTGAGCATTTTATTTGCGGCCTTAAGGGATATAGTTTCCGATGTTGATGATGTAATCGATGAACTTAGCCCTGAGGAGTTTTTAAACGCTGGCAAAATTCATCTCGGCAAAAACCCTTCTCCCTTTATTGAAAATAGAAACGTTGTTTCGGACGAGGTTTGGCACATATGGCGAAGGCTTGATAATGCCGGTGTAATGCCGATAGAATTGACAATCCTTTATGCAAATCTTCTGGCCTATGCTGTCGAACAGGAAAAGCTGGCCTGCTTCGAAGGACGTAGAGATGATGCCGCGAAAGCGCATGTGGCTTTAAGCGCTGTCTGCGGCTGTAATTCGGCTACGCTTGTCAATCCTCTAGCCTCGCAATTTTTGGCTGACCTTAACTTGGGTACTTCCTTTACGATTGAAAAACTGCGGGAACTCATGCCATCCGCTTACGCGCTGGGAACAGTTGTCCAAATTCATGACGACTTAACGGACTTGTGCAAAGACGTTGTTGAAGAAGCCAACACAAACATCATATCACCAAACTTTGTTTTTAACCTTTGCACCCAGAGGGGAGAACGGAAGACAGCCCTGGATTATTTCTCATCACCACATATGCCTGAAAAGCAATTTATTGCGAGAAATGTACTTCCTTCAGTGATCAAAGATGCATGGCTTGAAGCCCGCGCCTGCGCCTACCAAGAAGCAAAGGGCATAAAACACGATTTATCACGCCGTTGCATCCACACAATGCTAGATGCTTTACCGGGTCCTTTCTCCAAACCCTTTCTGCTCGAGTCTTAACGAATATCCTCTTTGCGAAGTCTTGTCGAAAGTGTTTCTGCGTACAGGGATGCATTATGATGTGTACCGCTTTTTTCCTGTCGCCAAATCCAGTACGTCATCACAAAAGGAGCATTGAAAAGGAATCGCGGAATTTCAACAATATCAGCATATACACCGGCACCAATAGTGAAATTTGCACAATTATTGAATACGAGATGATAACGTTGGTTTCGGATTGTTGCATATGCTATCGCTCGATCATATTGATCCCTTGTTATCCGTATGCTGACTGCGTCATCGTACTGTAGTGGTATTTCGTTTTTCCATTCTACGATTTCAGCCCTAACAGGAACCGTAGCACTCAGAAGATTTAGACATTTTGTAGAAAACTTGTTACGGCGACGTTGCGGTCCCTTCGCAAAAATGCGCTCCATCCCCTGTTCATCAACAAGCCCTAGATAACATGTCCCCCCATCCAAATGATCTAGCAAGAAACCAAAAAGATGGCTAATGGCTCGAAATAGGCGCTTTGTTCCATTCTCCGCTGAGGGAGGAGTGCTTTCAGATCGACTAAGACCGATTGGCCAACGCCGAACATAGATATTTAGTTTACATTTCTTTTCCACTATTTCGGTCTGTTTTCTGGGAACAACCTGAGAAACCGCGATAATATGATAAATGACGCAAAAACCTTTCTCTGGCTTCTATTCAGCAACGAAAATAAGGCAAGAGCTGTAACCTATTCCACGCCATAGAGGTATCCCAACTCTAAAAAGTAAGCGAAAACCGCATCAACCCCATTTTTATGGCGAAACCGGAAAAGATAAAAGTCCTCTAATAGTATATCCATAAACCGTGACTAAAAGCATGTCAAGAACGCACCGCAAAACAAAGCAAAAAAAGACACCAACAGCAACCCCATACCCAAACCTACCCCACCCCACAATTACCACTGTAGACGGTCTGACGCATCCAAGGTCGTATGTGTGGGGGTAGGTTGTGGGTAGCATTTTAATCAAATTATTTGCGTTCCAAAGTCATTATGATTTAACATAAAAACAATTCATCCTGAGGAATACTATGGAAGATAATGTTTTATGTGGCAATTGTGAAAAGCCATTGGTTTTAGCCACCAAAGACGATCAAGCCGAGCTCATTCCCTGCCCAGATTGCGGTTCCACAAGTCGCAATATACCTTTGGAGGTAGAAGATACGCTTCATTTATCGGTAACAACTTTTAAAGCCGAAGTCACTTTGGGTTCAACAAATCTTCTACTTCAAACATCGATTATTCCAGGCCCAAAAACCAGTGAAGGACGTCTTATTGAAGCTGTAGCAATACCATGGTTTGAAATCATTTTTCGTATAAAAGATGATCCATCAATTGCCTATCAAATACCATCTGAAAGGTGGGAGGAGATTATTGCGGGCGCTTGCAAGCGAGCTGGTTTCGATGAAGTTACTCTTACACCTCGTAGCGGGGACCTTGGAAGAGATGTGATAGCCGTTAAGAAGGGAATTGGTCATGTCAGAATTATTGATCAGGTTAAAGCCTATAAGCCAGGGCATCTTGTTAAAGCAAATGACGTACGAGCACTTATGGGAGTTCTTCACGGTGACGGCGCATCGAAAGGCTTTCTCACAACAACATCAGATTTTGCACCAAGAATCAAGGAGGATCCATTGATAACGCCATTTATTCCCGCAAGGCTTGAACATTTGAACATTCTGTGTAATACAACGGTGCAACCATGACAGATTCAAACAATACCGAAAACAGAGTTCGAAGCTATTTTAAGGTTAAAAGGAACCAAATCCTTGCTTTACGTGATTTGCCCGTTTGTGAACACTCTGGCTTGATTGGAAGTCACCGCGAAGAACTTCAAAGGATTTACCTGAAAGAAATACTCCCAAAGCGATTTGAAATTGATCGCGGAATGGTTTACGGGCCGATGGGCAGAAGCAAAGAGTCTGATATTGTCATTTGGGATGCATCTAACTATCCTCATCTTCTGATGTTAGATCATTCCTTTTTCTTTTCCGAATCAGTTTATTGTGTTTTAGAATGCAAAAGCAACTGGAATTCAGATGAATTTAGAGATGTTCTAAGAAAAAGTGAGGCTGTAAGAAATATCATTTCATATTTTGAACCAGGATTTATAGATGAAATTCAGATGCTCAAAGCGGATGTTATTTCTCTAAAGGAGGGTATCGAGCATCACGGACAATTGATCACGAGTCCACATATAGGAACTGCCGCGATATTCTTGGATGGTGGGCAAACTTTCGCTAATAATTTTTTGGATCATACAGATATGAAAAATATTGATGATAGTTGGCCAGACATTCTCCTTTTACTTGAACCCGGCTATGTGGTTATCAAACGCTATGAAGCTGATCCTGGTTCTATTGGAGGAAAAGGCTGGTTGGAACTCTACGATGTTAAAGAAGATAGCCTTCTAATGTTCACATCGGGTTTGTTATCATTATTAACCGAAAAAATAGTACAAATTGAGACACCATTGAATATATGGAAGTATACGTCTGAATTGACTAAAACATTGCCCATCAAAACCACTGAATTCCGGTTAAGTAGGCCTGTACCTCAAACGAGGACTATATGGGCACATCATTGAATGAAAAATAGCACAGAACAAAACGCTGGAGAGGGACCAGGCTCACTGCGCGGCCTTTCGGAAGCGTCTGGTTCAGGAAAATTAAACTTTTTATCGGAGCTTTTGGGCTTTAAAAGCCTGGCCCCTCAGCTCCCCGTTAGGGCAACACATGTGAAATGGAGTAATCATGGCACTATTTGGAAAAGACAAGATACCTGAGAAAGAAGCTGCGAAGGGTTTTCTTACCCATATTGCTCAATATTTCCAAAAACATTGGTCTGTGACGGTCAATAATTTAATAGAGGGATTGCCAGCAGCGAATTCAATATCTGATCATGAAAATACTCAAACGGAGTTTTTTTCGCAGTTATTGCTGTTCAAATTCAGGCACTTACGAATCTCCTTAGTAGGGATCAAGCAATGCGAATCAGAGGATATATAATAGAAGGAATATCATATCCTGAAATTGGTGAGTACCCACGAACAACAATTCAAGAATACCAAGCCGCATGGGATTATGCTCTTAGAAATAAAGAAGATCCATCAATGGCAATCGCTGCGATTCTTTATGATAAAATCGGATGTACAAGCACATACCAAAGCGGTGCCACTTCATTTAAAAGTCCAGTATTTCTTGGTCTATTATCGTTGACAATCGCCAGCTTTGGTGGCCCTTGGTGGAAACTTGTAACACAAAAATTTAAATTATTTTTCCCAAAAAAGTCATCCTGTCATTTTTTGATGGAAACCAATGAACCCCATCAGCCGGAAAATCTTAAGAAAAGCAGCCGAAACCAAGTTTGTGAAACGGGCCATCGCCGACAAGGCCGACCTGAGCCCTTTCAGGGAGAGACCGAGTCCTAGGGCCATCGCTGGGATATCGGCCATCGGCATCAGCTATATTATCGGGTGGCCGGCGGTGGCGTTTTTGGGGGCGGTGGCCATCCATTTCAAAAAGCCGTTAATTGCGGTCATCGGAGGCCCGGTGACCTACGGCCTTTCCCACCTGATTTTCATTCTGGGAATGTATCTGGCAGGCGCCGATTACACAAGAATCTTTTTGCGGTGGGCCACAAGAAAAGTGATGGAAAGGTTCATGGAAAACTTCCATAAGGATGGAAATGAAAAAGCCGAAAGGTTGAAAACGAAAAAATAATCCCCGCCCTCAGGTGAAGATCTTGCCCGGGTTGAGAATCCCTTTTGGATCAAAGGCTTTCTTGATCCGCTTCATCAGTTGAATACCCTCGGAGGGAATTTCCATTGCCAGATAAGGCGCTTTGGCAATGCCGATACCGTGCTCGCCCGTGATGGTGCCACCCATTTGAATGACCTTTTCAAAAAGCGATCTCACAATGGCATGCCCGTTTTCCAGCTGGACGGGATCTTCCTTGTCAAGCATGACGTTCACATGGATGTTTCCGTCCCCTGCGTGGCCGAACGCGGGGACGGGAAGCCCGTATTTTCGGGATACCGCATCCAGGAATGAACCCAGTTCCGCCAGGCGGCTCCTGGGAACCACAATGTCTTCGTTGATCTTGTGAGGCCTTAATTTGTAGAGAGACGGCGATACGTTTCGTCGCGCTTCCCAGAGCCCTTCCGCACTTTCATCATCGGCTGCCATTTGAAACGCCATGGCGCCGCATTGCCCGCATAATTCCTCGATGATGCGTGCCTGCTGCACCACCAGATCCGGATTACCGTCCACTTCGATCAGGAGCATGGCGCCCGAATTCCTTGGCAGATCAAGATGCATCTCTTCCCTCACACAATCGATGCACAGCCGGTCCATGAATTCTAAAATAGCAGGGACAATTCTTTTCCGGGTCATCTTCGAAACGGTCTGTACTGCCATGGATACGTTTTCAAAGAAGGCAACCATAGTGCGTTTGGTCTCCGGTTTTGGAATCAGACGAAGGGTCATGGCCGTGATCACCGCAAGGGTTCCTTCGGATCCCGCAATCAATCGAACCAGATCGTAACCCGCAACCCCTTTCCTGGTTTCCACCCCTGTCCCGATGATCTCCCCGGTAGGGAGAACAATGGTCAAACCCAGCACATAGTCCCGGGTGACACCGTATTTAACGGCCCTGAGACCACCGGCACATTCCGCAATATTGCCCCCCAGGGTCGAGACTTTCAAGCTGGCCGGGTCTGGCGGATAAAAAAGATCCACCGCCTCCACAGCCCGCTGGAGATCGGCGGTGATAACCCCGGGTTCAGCTTTTGCCACCAGGTTTTCCCGGTCTATGGACAGGATCCGGTTCAGACGGTCCATGGCCAGCACCACACCCCCTTGAACCGGTACCGCGCCGCCGCTCATCCCCGTACCCGCACCCCTGGGCACGACGGGAAATCCGTTCTCCGTTGCCAAACCGAGGATGCGGGAGATTTGTTCGTTGTTTGAAGGAAATGCCACCCCATCGGGCATGCGGGCTATTTTGGTGGCATCGGCGGAAAATTCGGCCATCTGCTCTCCATCGGTGATCAGATTTTCTTTGCCGACAATTCCGGATATTTCCTTAAGAAGGGCTTTTGAAATCATCGTGGCACTTGAACACGCCGCTTCAGGGCATGCTGGAGGGTCATGGTGTCCATGAACTTGAGGTCTCCCCCCATGGGTACGCCCAAAGCGATCCGTGTAATGTTGATGGCCGGATGCTTTTCCGAAATCAATGCGGAAATGAAGGATGCAGTGGTTTCACCGCCGGTGGTGGGATTGGTTGCCAGAATAATCTCTTCAATTTTCTCCCGTTCAAGCCGCCCCAGAAGTTTTTCAACCCGCAAATCCTCGGGGCCGATGCCATCCAGAGGGGAGAGCACGCCGTGCAGTATATGGTACCGGCCCCTGTAAACACCGGACTCTTCCAGAGCCATTTGATCGCCAGGCGTTTCAACCACGCAAATGGTGCCGTCGGCTCGCTGGTGATCCCGGCAGATAACACAGGGATCTTCATCGGTCAGGTTGAAACAGATGGAACAGAAATGGATTTTTTCTTTGACGTCGATCAAACTTCGAGCCAGGTCTTCCGCCAGTTCGCGATTGCTCCGTAAAATAAAAAGTGCCATGCGCATGGCGGATTTTTGACCAATGCCCGGGAGCTTGGTAAATTGATCGACCAGTTTAACCAAAGGTTCAGGATAAATTCCCATGGGCCATCCCGTTCTTTATTCGCAATTTGTCACTCAAACCCCATCAGGTGAAGCTGGGCATCCCCGGAATGTTCATGCCCTTGGTAAGCTCACCCATTCCGTTATTCATCATATCCCTGGCCTGTGTCAGTGCATCGTTGGCCGCTGCCATAACCAGATCCTCCAGCATTTCCACATCTTCAGGATCGACCACTTCCCGATCTATTTTGATGGAAATGAGTTCCTGTTTTCCATTGGCCACGACGGAAACCATACCGCCCCCGGCAGAGGCCTCAACGGTCTTTTCCCCCAGTTCCTCCTGGAGCTTGGTCATCTTGGACTGAAATTTCTGGGCCTGTTTCATCAACTGTCCCATGTTCGGCATGCCTTTCATTTGGATACCTCCTTGATTATTTATTCTCCAACTTACTTGTTGATTAATTTGCCTTCAAACAATTCCAGAACGTTCCGGGCCGCATCTCGAACTTCAGGAGGAAGTTCAGATGCCTCGGTTGTATTTTTGTTTTTATCATCGTGGGCAAAACGCTCTTTTTCGCCGGCGGGCGCAATGGGCCTGGCGGTAATTTTTACCCGGATATCCCTCTTAAAAAAGGTGCGGCAATAGTCCGCCAGCTGATCTCGTTTGTCCTGTTCCTCAAAATAGCCGGAGGAAAATTTTTGATTGCCGTTTTCGATTTCCAGCAAATCTTCAGTGAGTGCCTTAAAATGCCAGTCTTTGAGGATGGTGTAAAGCATTTTACTTTTTCCGGAAACGAACTGAAGAAAAGCCTCCCAACCCTTTTCGCCACCCATGGCCGGATCTGTTGTGCCTCTCGGGTCAGCGGTATGGGACGGGGTGTCCTTTCCGGATGCGGGTTTTTCCGTATGATCATCTTCAACGGCTTTGGGAGTCCAGTTGATGGGTGGATCCAGGACGGTCTTTCCGTCTTCTCCGTGCGTTTCGGGTGGAAGGGGGACCAGCCTTTTTTCCAGAAAGGCCATTTTTTTCATGATGTCTTCAAAGGACAGGTATTCTCCCAATGTGCAGAGCTTGATCAGCGTGGTTTCCAGTACCAGACGCGGATAGGTTGAATACCTGAGGGCGTCTTCCCTGCTGATGAGAAAATTCAACACAACCTGCAGTTTTTCAGCTCCGGCCACTTCGGCCTGACGCCTGATCTCCTTTCTGTCGCTCTCGCTCATGTCGATGAGGTTTTCCTCAGGTGCAATCAGACTTACCAGCAGGTTTCTAAACTGCGCCATGAGTGCACGATAGAATTCCTTGATGTCATACCCCTGGTTGTATACTTTTTCGACAACGCCCAGGCATCTCGGCGCGGCGCCTTCAATGATGGCGGAAGAGGACTCAAAAATGAGGCCGCGATCGATGATACCCAAAATCTCCGGCACCTGATCGTCCGAGACCTTATCTCCGGCAAACGAGATCACCTGATCCAGAAGGCTTTCCGCATCCCTCATGCTCCCTTCCGCTTCCCTTGCAATCATGGCAAGGGCCGTGGTACCGATGGTAACACCCTCATGCCTGGAAATTTTTTCCAGATATGCAACGATTTTGGGCAGCGCAATCCGCTTGAAATCAAACCGTTGACAACGGGAAAGGATCGTAATGGGAACCTTGTGCGATTCGGTGGTCGCAAAGATGAACTTTACATGGGGTGGCGGCTCTTCCAGGGTTTTCAAAAGTGCATTAAAGGCGGGAAGGGTCAGCATGTGGACTTCATCGATGACATAAATCCGATACCGGCTGGCGGAAGGCATGTATCGGGCGTTTTCGCGAAGTTCCCGAATCTCGTCGATACCCCTGTTGGAAGCGCCGTCAATTTCCTGCACATCCACGGAATTACCCTCCGTTATTTCCCGGCATGATCGGCACTGATTGCAGGGTATTCCCGGTTCTCCCTCGGCACAGTTGATGGCTTTTGCAAAAATCCTGGCAACCGATGTCTTGCCCACGCCCCTGGGTCCGCCGAAAATATAGGCATGTGCCAACCTGCCGGTTTTGATGGCATTCACCAGTGTCTGGGTAATGTGCTCCTGGCCGATGACGTCCTCAAAAACCTGTGGACGCCATTTTCTGGCAAGAACTTCGTAGGGCATTTTCTTACAACTCACAACGGGCTGAAAAAAACATTTGGAAAGTCGGCTTGGGCGGGTCGGCCCTTCAAGAAATCATGAGGACATTGTAATTCAGTGAAGACAACAGATTCAAATGTATGGCGGAGAGAGAGGGATTCGAACCCTCGGTACCACGGTTAGCA
>JAJDOH010000326.1 GCA_022340265.1 Deltaproteobacteria bacterium
GTCCAGCGCCGCCCCGCTCACATGGCCGCTTTCAAGCGCCTGGTAGAGATCGTCCAGGTTGACGATGTCACCGCGCGAACAGTTGATGATGCGAACACCCGGCTTCATTTTGGCGATTGATTCCGCGTTGATCATCCCGATAGTTTCTTTCAGGCGCGGAACGTGGAGCGTTATAAAATCAGACGCCGGCAGCAACGCTTCCAAGGGCACCAGTTCGACATGCAGCTGCCTGGCGGCCTCGGGGCTGACGAAGGGGTCCGAGGCGATCACCTTCATCTTCAACCCCAGGGCTCTCTCGGCGACCACCCGCCCGATGTGACCCAGTCCGATGATGCCCAGGGTCTTGCCGGTGATTTCCACCCCGGTCAGCAGTTTTTTCTCCCATTTGCCCTCACGCATGGAAGCGGTGGCCTGGGGGATGTTGCGGGCCAGGGAGAGCATGAGCGAAACGGCATGCTCGGCCGTGGTGACGGTGTTGCCTCCCGGAGCGTTCATGACGACAATACCGTGTTCTGTGGCGGCAGCCACATCGACGTTGTCCACGCCGACGCCGGCACGGCCGATGACCTTCAGGCTGCCGGCTTTCTGCAAAACCTGTTCGGTCACGCGGGTTCCGCTGCGGATGGCCAGCCCGTCGAAGCCGTCGATGATTTCCGCCAACGCCTCCGGGCTGCCGGTGGCTTTCTCATTGTCGACCACCACCTCGATTTGACCCGTTGCTTCCAGGATTTCCCTTGCAAGGGGGGACATGCTGTCCCGAATCATCACTTTGTACATGCGTCACGCTCCAAATCATTTATATTTGAAAAAAAAATGTATTACACCCGAACATCCGACCAGGGCAAGCATAAAAAAAAATAAAAAATAAAGATCACTTCAGCCCGGCAGCGCGGTATGCGTTCATGATACGGTTTTTAAAGGGGCCTTCTTTTGACGGTGACAACCTGGATTCGCTTTCTAAGTCGTATTTCGGGTTCATCCGCATCACATTTTGTGCCGCCCACCGGGCATCGGCATGCCGGCCGGTCAGTTGGTAGGCTGCCGTGAGTCCTTTGTATGCCAGATAGGCGTAATAGGTTTTAGGGCTGCGATCGATAACCTCTTTAAATAGGGGTATGGCATCGTCATATTGTTCATCTCCCACCAGAGACCATCCCAGTTGCATCACATAGTTCACCGGCCTGAAGGGAGCGAGCCGAAGCGCGGTTTCGCAGGAATCAGCGGCTTCCACGAATTTTTCGTCGATATGCAGCGCTATGCACAGCATGTAATATTGGCCTGAATCGGTAGGGCCCTGCTGGACGCCCTTGCGGGCATACAAAATGGCGTTATCCGTATCATTTTTCAATCGGCTGATGCGGCTCAACGTACCATAGGGCGGATAGTCCGGGTCCGCCGCAAGGGCTTTGCTCACCGCTTCTTCGGCTTTCTCTAAGACCTGTTCCTTTTGCGTTGTCAGGCGCAGTTCGATTTCATCCAGATAGGTGTTGGCCAGCCAGGTGTAAGCCCTGCCGAAGTTGGGATCGATCTGGATCGCCTCCTCGAAAAACTGTCGTGCCTTTAGAACATCATCGCGTTTGCGGCCCAGGTGGTAGTACAACCCCTTCAGGTAGAATTCGTAGGCTTTCAGGTTTTTCGGCCTCGAGTGCTTCAGCGCTCCAGCCGTATAGCCGGTGATTTGAACATTCAAAGCAGCCATTACCGCCATACCGATGTCATCCTGAAGAGCGAACAGATCGGCATTATTGCGGTCATAGCTTTTCGACCAGATGTGATTTCCGCTGCGACCGTCGATCAACTGAACATTGATGCGCACCCGGTCCTTGTCGCGCTGCACGCTGCCTTCGATCAGGTACCGCACTCCCAGCCTGGCGGCAATTTCTTGCGCCGGCAGGGGTTTTCCTTTGAACGTGAAACTGGAGGTGCGGGCGATCACATAAAGATACGGCTCCTGCGACAGACTCGTTATGAGCTGATCGGAAATGCCGTCGCTGAAATATTCCTGCTGGGGATCGCCGGTCAAATTATCAAAAGGCAATACCGCCAGGGACGGTTTATCGCTGCTCGGGTAGACCGCAGTGCCCCGATCGACGCTTTCGGTCGGCACAGGCGCTTTGTAAATAGCGAATCGCCACACGATAACAGCTATGATTGCCACCACCACGACAGCCGCCCCGCCCCATATGACCTTGCGAGTTCTCGTATACCCAACCCGATCTTCTGGTGCCGGTTCAGGGGCGGCCGAAACCCCCGGTTCCTTTAAGATCTTATCAACCGCGGGCTCGATACGGAGACGCTTCATATACTCTTCCCAGGCCGAATTGTCCCGAAGATCCCCCATTGTGATGGACATATCCGCTAAATCGACAGACGCCGAATCGACTGCGAATTTGAACCGCCATGTGTTGTTTTCATCGTAGCCGAATAGGCTTGACCAGGCATCGCACTCTGCCTCGGAGCATTGGTACCTGAATTTTCCCCCTTTTTCATAGGGTGAGATGAGATCCCGATCGAGAACTTTGAAGAGCGCCGCCGACTCCAGGTCCGGAAGTCTGTGGCGCCATGCCATTTTAATTTTGGCCCACATGCCCTCCACATGTTTGGATGCATTTTTCCCCGAGAGAGATCGGTCGAGCCGACTCAGAATGTCCTGATGCCGGTGCATATGGACAAAGCCCGGCCGGCCCAGCTTTTTCATTTCTGCAATGATCAGAGCGATTATCGAAAAATAGAATCGTCTGGAAGGCGTATCGAAATGAACGACAAGAGGTGGGTTTATGCCATGGAACTGGAGGGTGATTTTGTTTTCGGCCAAATCACACTGAATGGATTCAAGCTTTTCCATAACGGTATCTTAAAAATTTCGATCGAAAAGCAAAAAACTGAACCGTTTAAACGGTTATACGCTTACATTATATAATAATCAATGTCGTATCATAATGGACGTAACCCAAGATTGTATGTCAAGACAACCCAACGAAAGGAGACATAAAATGAAAAGATACGTTGCCGTTTTATCGATCATCGGGTTGTTCCTATCTTGCTCGCACTTGACGTCAACCGAATCCACCCCCTCATTCGATTCTTCCGTCACCGGTCAAAGTGATGTTGGACAAGATGTCAAAGCGGTCCAGGAGGCTGTTGACAAAGGTGGAACCGTACTCTTGAAGGGTACCTTCGATTTCGGTCCAAGGGGACAGGTGAATATCAAAAACGATGTTGCGGTATGGGGTGAGAGTGACGGCAACGGTCGGCCCTTGACAAAAATAGTCGGCGGTTTCTGGGTCTTTCACAGCCCGCTGCCGTCGACGGATCTTCCGCTCCCGGGCCCGGGACCCAAAATCAAGATAAAAAACATTCATTTCGATGGCGTCACCTGGTCGCCGATGCATTTTCCTTTCACCAGCGGTGCTGAAATTTCCGGCAACAAAATCACAAACGTTCAGCCATTCAAGTTGCCGATTAAGTGGCAAGGCGGAGATTTCGTTCTCGTTCAAACCGGAATCATTCTCGGCACCCGTTTCGCCCATAAGCCAAAATACCTTCCGGGAGCCGTAACCGGAAAACTGGTCGTTGAG
>JAJDOH010000048.1 GCA_022340265.1 Deltaproteobacteria bacterium
CCGTCGGAAATCCTGAACAAGCCTGGAAAAATTCGTCCAAATGAATTCGAACTGGTCAAATCCCATGCACAAGTGGGATATGATATATTAAAAACAATTAATTTTCCATGGCCCGTGGCCGAGATTGAAATTCAACACCACGAACGCATGGATGGTTCCGGTTATCCAAATGGCCTGAAAGGGGATGAGATTTTATTGGAGGCCAGAATCATTGCGGTTGCCGATGTGGTAGAGAGCATGTCCTCCCACCGCCCCTATCGACCCGCCCTGGGTCTTGATAAAGCGCTCGAAGAGATCAGGGCCGGGCGCGGAACCATTTTTGATGAAAAAGTGGTGGATGCCTGCCTGTCGGTGTTTGAAGAGGATGGATATGAGCTTGAAACCTCTAATCTCCCATGAAATAGTTGCACAAATCCATTGATACATTTCGAATAAAGGAGCCTCTATATTTTCCGGTGATAAAAACCGCCAGGATAAATTCCCGACCATTCGGCAAAACCACAATCCCTGCATCATGAAATGTATCGGCTGTGGTGCCCGTTTTTGAAAATACCTTGGTCCCCCGAGGTGTCCCCCCCGCAATTCGCATCCTCTGATATGATTGATTCCGCACGTCTCGAACCATCAGTTCTCGCATTTCTTCAGAGCTTTCAGGGGTTACCAGGGCGTCAGCGGCCAGAATCTGAAGGAACCGGACGGCGGCTACCGCCGTCATGGAATTCCGGTTCACCCATGGACCGGATGATTTTCCGCCCCTCAGAAATTGTTTTTCGCCTGGTGGAATGGGACAACCCCAGGTCTTCTGACAGGCGTTGATATTTTCGATCCCCAGGGATCGCAACCAGCGATTGCACGCATTCCGGTCTTGGGCAAATTCTCTATAGTCTTCGGGTGATCTCTGTTCTCCCCCGCATGTTCCGCTCCATAGATCGATGATCCAGGCCGTGGCGGTGTTGCTGGACGGGTGTATCATCTGATACAGCTTCCTGTAAACCTGGGGTGTGATTTTGAGGGCTCCTTCTTCTTCAAGTTGGTAGACATACCCCATATAAACCATTTTGATGACACTTGATGGATAAACGGGTTTATGGCCGTTATATTCCGCCAGGAGGGGCTTTTCAGGATTCGCAAGGTCGATGAGTGCCAAATGTACGTTTTTGGATGCGAGGTCCGGTTGTCTTTTGAGATTTTGTGCCACAATTTGATCGAGCACACCTTGAAGCTGTTTTGAAAAGACCGGCTGCGGGGGAAGAGGGGGGGATTCACCCGCGATACAATGACTACCCAAGGTGAGTGACAACGATAGCAGGATCAGAACGATTCCCGTTGTCCATTGGCGCCTGTCATATTGAATTTCTTTTGATGTCAAAATCGGTATTGATACTGAAAAGAGACGTGACATGCTACTTCCTCATTTTTTTGTGATTTTCGTCTTTGTATCATCCCTAACCGTTGATTTCAAGTTTGCCTGCCATATGCATCCTTAATAGTGTTTCAAAAAAATGGATTGACCTGATGCGTTGAAAATGGTTAATCTTTCACAACATAAATCCACGGAGAAAGGAAGTATATATGAAAAAAGGCCTCGGCACAATTTTCAGTCTGTTCGTATTTGCCATTCTAGTGTTCGGTCTTTACGGATGTTCAGATGACAAAGTATCCAAAGATGTCAATTCAATCAAGTCGAGACTTGAGAAAATAGAGGACCGGCTTTCCAATATTGAGAAATCTTCGAAAAGGGTCGGGGTTTTGGAAGACGAATTCCAAAAACTCCAGCAATCCATGGATGCCTGGGAACGTGCAATTACCGCACGGCTTGCGCCGGTTTCAAAAAAGAAGGGCGCAAGCCAGGCCAAGACGGTGGAATCCAGAAATAAAGGCAAATCCTATATGGTTGAGCGTGGTGACAGCCTGTTTCGGATTGCGCAGAAACACAATATGACCGTGGATCAGCTTTGTCAGCTGAACAAGATTACCAAGAATACAGTGTTGCATCCCGGGGTGAAACTTCTCGTATATTAGACTGAAGCTGAATCCGTGAAGTGCCCTTTTAGCGTGCATTTGCCATGCTTTTTGAGGAATATCCGAAAGGCGGATACAGATGGATAAAGTTGATGTCAAGTTTGGTGAATGGATTGAGATGGGATTTAACCTTTACAAGGAAAATTTCGGTATCCTCGTTCTGGCTTCCCTGATTGCCGTCATTGTGAGTGCTGTTACGGTAGGCATTCTTGCAGGTCCAATGGCTGCAGGTGTGGTTCTCATCGTTTTCCAACTGTTTGAGCGGAACGAACCTCTGCCGGAACTGGGAACGCTTTTAAGAGGGTTCGATTTTTTTCTGAACAGTTTTCTGTTTTTTGTCATTTGGGGAATTGCCATTTTTGTTGCGAGCCTGGTCCTGGGACTCGTCCCCTGTATCGGTCAACTGGCTTCCCTGTTTGTTGTCTTCGTGGCCCACGCACTTTTGATGTTCGGCCTTTTTTTGATTGTAGACAGAAAAATGGAGTTCTGGCCGGCTTCAGTTGAGAGTTTCAATATGGTAAAGCGAAACTTCTGGCCATTTCTTGGGTTTTCCATTGTGTGCAATCTTATTGGGAGCATCGGCGCTGTTGCCTGCGGCATTGGTATCGTTTTTACGCTTCCAATTCAGGTTTGTATTCTGACTGTGGCATACCGGGAAATATTTGATGCTCGGGGTGTGGAAGCGACGGAATCCTGACCAGCGGAAATGAATATGGAAGCCGGGCATTTCAGCCCAAGAAAAGAAAAGTCGCTGTTGCCGGCCTGGTCCAGGCCTGACTCTTACTGGGATGTGGTGGTGGCGCATCTGCCGTTTGTCTTGCTGACCGGTCTGACGTTGGCTCTGCCATTCTGGGTTTCCCTTCGGTCTCTTCCTCTCATAGGATGCACCTTTTTAAATGTCACTGGACTTCCATGCCCTTTTTGCGGTTTTACCCGTTCTTTCTGGTTCATCCAGGCGGGAGACATATCTTTCGCAGTATACAACTACCCAATTTCTCTGGTAATTTATGGTTTGGTGATCCTTTTTTTTATCTGGCATTTCGTTGCGCTTTTGATGGGGATCAAAATAGAATCCGGGTGTTACCGGTTATGCCGGTCAGGCCGCGTCTGGTGGATAATCGGTACCGTCTTTTTCTACAATTGGGTGTATCGCCTCAGTCTCGGCATGACTTAAACAATTATTTAAAGGAGCTGGAGCTTCAATACCGATGAATAAAACAAAAGATCATAAGGACTTGCTGCCACGGCCCCTTGAAGGAATACGGGTGGTGGAATACGGGCTTTTTCATGCAGGGCCGGGGGCCACTGCAATTTTGGGGGACCTTGGTGCGGAAGTCATCAAGATCGAATCGAGGGCGGGTGACCCTGAAAGATATTGGACAAGGCTGGGACAGATGGACCTCGCCCTTCCTGGCGGGGAAAGCGCTATGTTTCAGGTCTCAAACCGCAACAAGAAGGGTATCGGTCTGGATATTAAAAATCCGGCAGGCCGAAAGGTTTTCCATCGGTTGATCCAAAACGCCGATGTTTTTTTGACGAACATTCGAAAAAGCACCAAAAAGAAACTGCAAATCGACTATCATTCGCTTTTGTCAGTGAACCCCAAACTTATTCACGCAAACGTGTCCGGATACGGTCCTGAAGGCCCCATGAGCGATCTGGGGGCCTTCGACCCTTTAGGACTTGCCCGCTCGGGCATGATGTTTGTCTCGGGCCGGGAGGAACCGCTTCTCATGCACATCGGCATCCTGGATCAGGCGGCTTCCATGACAATGAGCCATGCCATCGTCACGGCCCTTTTCGTGCGTGAAAGAAGAGGTGTGGGACAGGAAATCCATGTCTCCCTTTTTGGGACGGCCCAGTGGCTCATGCATCCAACGCTGATGATCGGAAATCTTCTCTCTGTTGAGCCGGTCGTGCATCATGATCGAAATGCCCATTCACCCCTCAGGAATTTCTTTCGTTGCAGGGATGGGGAGTGGATTATCGGCGCTCATCACCCCGAGGAAAGGTACTGGAAGCGGTTCTGCGATGCCACGGGGCAAACTCATTTGGCCGACGACCCCCGTTACGCAACCCTTGAAGCCAGAGCAGTTAATAGTAGAGAGCTCGTGGAGCACTTTGACGGGGTTTTTGCCCGCAAAACAAGGGATGAATGGATGGAGATATTTCTGACCCAGGGGCTTATGTTCTGTTCGATCCAGCATGCCAGCGAAGTGAAGGATGATATCCAGGCCAAGGTTAACGGTTACGTGGTTGATCATGTGGATAGCAACCTTGGAACAGTTCAAATTCCGGGTTACCCGATTCATTTTAGTGAATGCACGGCGGGAACCCAAACCTTGGCACCTTCGTTGGGTGAACATACGGCAGAGGTACTTCGGAAAAGCGGTTATACGGAATCCGAAATAGAAGAAATGATGGTTGCTGGGGCGGTTTTCTAGCCCAGATTTTCCAACCGGTTTCGTCAATCCTCCAAATAAGAAGACCGCCTTATGAGCCGCTATAAAAAAACGCTTGACATTCAAACGATCGTTTAATACATATGTTTGTATGAAACGGAGGTTCTAATTTTGGCGGTGGGAAGAATAAAGGCCAACATCTCAAAAGAACGGATTCTTTCCGAGGCGGAGGCGCTGTTTGCGGAGCGGGGCTTTTATGCAGTGACCGTTCGGGAAATAACACGGGCGGCCCGTTGTAATCTGGCTGCCGTGAATTATCATTTCGGAAACAAGCAAAATCTTTATATGGAAGTTTTCAGATGTCTTTGGAAACCCAGGGCCGAGCGGGTTCTGGCGCGTTTCGAGAAGCTGCTTGAGGCTCAAGGAGAGAGGACTCTGCAAGGTATCGTTCGTGCTATTGCGGAAGCTTTTATAAAAGGGCCGCTTTCCGGTGAGGAACGGCTACGCCACGCCCAAATGATGATTCGGGAGATGGCAAGGCCCACGGAGGCTTTTGAAATGGTTATCGGAGATGTGATCGGGCCGTTTCAGCAGAAGCTGGTAGAACTGATCCGTCCTTTCATGGCCCGAGAAATGGGGCGGGTGGCCTTGTTGCTCCATATTCAGAGCATTATCAGCATGGTTACCCATTTTAATTTTGCGAGAAATCCGGTGATGCGGATTACGGGCATGAAATATGATGATCAATTCACAGATGAACTGGTTGAACACGTGGTTAAATTCAGTCTCAACGGATTGAGCGGGGCCGGGGAAGGGGGTCCGTCATGAGGCCTCTGAAGGCGTTGTGCTGGATGTTGTCGGCCGTTTGTCTGTGGACGAGCGGTTGCATGAAAATGGGGCCGGATTTCAAGAAACCCGATCTTCAAATGTCCGAGCCGAAAAAGTACCAGTATGACCCTAAGAAGGCTGCGCTGGTTGTTCCCGAAGACCGGTGGTGGGAGGTCTTCGGCGATCCGCATATCAACGACCTGGTGGAGAAGGTGCTGAAGAACAATCCGGATCTTCAACAGGCGGCTGCTCGTATTCTGGAATTGCAGTACCAGGTGATCCGGACCCGCGCGGACCGGTTTCCGACTTTGGGTTTTAAGGGCGGCGCTCAGCGGCAGCATGAGCCCGAGTCCATTTTCGGCCCCGGGATTTCCGTCGGCGGAACCGATACGCAGTACAGCGTCTCCCTGCCGGCTTCCTATGAGATGGACCTTTGGGGAAAATATGCCCGTGCCGAGGAAGCCTCACGGGCCCAGTTGTTGCAGGAAGAAGAAAATCGCTTAACCCTTTCCCAGAGTCTGGTCGCGGAGGCCGTCTCCCTTTATCTGCGGATCCAGTCCATTGAAAGACGGATTCAAATTACCCTGCAGAGCTTGAAAAACTATCAGGAAAGCGTCACATTTGTGGAGCGTCGTTACAAAAGGGGATTGACCAGTATTCTGGATTTGAGACAGGCCAGGCGGACCCTGAACCAGGCAAAGGGGAATCTGCCGCAATTCAGACAGGAACTGGGTACGACGCAGCAGGCCCTTGCGGTGATTCTGGGGGAATATCCCAAAACCCGAAAGCCTTATCCGCAACCGGAAGACTACTACAAAAAACTCAGTCCCATACCGCCCGGGCTCCCCAGTGAACTGTTGTTGCGCAGACCGGATATTCGGGCAGCGGAGGCCCAGTTGAAGTCCCTGAATGCGCAGATCGGCGTGGCCAAAGCCAGCCGTTTTCCCAGCATCAGCCTGACGGGCAGTTACGGCTACGCCAGTGAAGAACTGTTCAACCTTTTCCAGCCTGGGGCCGCCTGGAGTCTGGCGGCGGCGCTGGCGCAACCCCTGTTTGACGCCGGTCGACTGAAAGCCAACCAACGGGCGGCTGAAGCACGATACGCCCAGGGGGTTGCCGCATACCAAAAGAAGGTTCTCGATGCTTTCAGAGAGGTGGAAAACGCGCTCTTGACCCGCAGAAAGCAGATTGAGCGTCGTGCGGATGTCTTGAGCTTTGTGGTGGAAGCCCGCGCCACCCAGCGGGTTGCGGAAGAACGATATATGCGGGGGCTGGTCGATTATCTGACCGTACTGAATGCGCAACAGACGCGGTTTGGGGCGGAGGATCAGTTGCTGCAGGTGGAGCTGACGATCCTGGCAAACCGGGTTACCCTCCATCGCGCTCTGGGCGGTGGCTGGGCGGTATTGCCTCCGGTCAAAGGGAAAGAAACGGAAGGGATAGCGTCCTATACCATCTGGTAATGGACACCCGATCATCCAAAGGGAAGAGCGGTGCATTATGAGCAAAAAGAAAAAGCGGTTTATTCAGATTTCGTTAACCATTGTTTTGATCGCATTGGGCGCTTTCGGAATGATAAAGCTGACCGAAAGTAAACAGCAGATGAAAAAGCGGAAAACGGCAACGCCTGTTCCCATGGTGCGAACCATGGCGGTTCAAACCGCATCGAAAGCCATGGTCGTTCACGGAGAAGGCACGGTAAAGTCATTTGATGAGATTGATCTGGCGCCTCAGGTGAGCGGTAAAGTGGTTTTTCTCTCTCCTTCCATGATCAATGGTGGTGCCTTCAGGAAAGGGGAGACCTTACTACGCATTGAGCCTGAGGATTACCGGTTGGCTGTGATCCTTCAGGAATCAAAAATCAAGAACGCTCAGAGCCTGCTTAAAATGGCCGAAGAAGAGACCGAAGCAGCAAAGGAAGAATGGCGGCAACTCTACCTGGATGACGGTAAAGCGACCAAAGAGCCACCGCCTTTGGTGCTCAAGCAGCCACAGTTAGCGGCAGCCAGGGCCAAATTGGAGGCTGATAAAGCGGACTTGCGAAATGCAATGCTGTCCCTGGAACGAACGGAAATCAAAGCGCCCTTTAATGGTCGGGTAGAAGTGGAAGACGTGGGGCTGGGGCAGTATGTTAGGGTCGGTGAAAAGCTGGCGACCCTTTTTTCCACTGATGTGGTGGAAATTGTGGTGCCCCTTGATGACGAGAGCCTTTTCTGGTTTCACATTCCCGGATTTACGCCCGGTGAGGGCCCAGGCGCTTTGGCAACCATCCGGGCAAGGTTTGCAGGGCGTTCATGCACCTGGGAAGGCCGCGTGGTACGTGCCGAAGGAAAGATGGATGAACGGACCCGGATGGTCCGGGTGGTGGTCAGAGTGGACAACCCTTATGCCGCCAAACCCCCATTGGCAATCGGCCTTTTTGTGAAGGTGGAAATCAAAGGACGTGAAATTCCCGACCTGGCGGTGATTCCTCGCAGCGCCCTGCATCAGGGCAATACGGTATGGCTGGTGGGCCCGGATGATCGGCTCCATTTTAAAAAAGTTCAGGTGGCCAGAATCGATGGTGAAGAGGTTCAGGTTCGAGAAGGACTTAAGAGTGGGGATCAGGTCGTCATATCCCCCCTCAAAACAGTGACCGAGGGCATGACCATTCGGCCCGTACCGCAAAAGGAGGCGCTAAAAGGATGAAAGGAATGATCGCCTGGTTTGCGGAAAACCACGTCGCTGCCAATCTGCTCATGCTCTTTCTCATACTGGCGGGTGCCGTCACGGCCCTTACCATGAAGGTTGAGGTCTTTCCCGAGTTTTCCCTGGACATGATCACCGTAACCACTTCCTATCCCGGTGCCTCGCCCTCTGAGGTGGAAGAAGCCATTGTTCGCCGCATCGAGGAACGGGTGGCGGGACTGTCCGGCATCAAGCGCATCGATTCCACCTCTCGGGAAGGTTTGGGGACCGTCACCATCGAGGTCATGAAAGACTGGTCCCTTAAGAAATTGCTGGATGAGGTCAAAAGCGAGGTGGACAGTATCACCACTTTTCCCAATGAGGCGGAACGGCCCATTGTGCGGGAAGTGACCCGAAGGAACCGGGTGATCAGCCTGGCCGTCTACGGGGATGCTTCTGAGTCCACCATTAAGAATCTGGCAGAGAACATCAAAGACGAAATTATCAATCTTCCGGGTATTACCCAGGCGGATCTTGCCGGGGTCAAGACCGGTGAAATTCATATCGAAATCTCTGAGGACACCCTCCGGCGGTACGGTTTGACCCTGGGAAAGGTAGCGGATGCCGTCCGTAAAGGGAGTCTGGATCTGCCGGCGGGCCGTGTAAAGACGTCTGGCGGGGAAATCCTGATCCGCACCAAGGGGCGGCGGTATTATGCCGATGAATATCGGGATGTGCCCATCCTCACCAATGCCGACGGCACCAAAGTCACCCTGGGCCAGATCGCTGTTTTAAGTGACGGATTTGAGGACGTGGATCTGGCGGCCCGGTTTCAGGGAAAGCCGTGCGCTTTGATTGAAGTATTTCGTGTGGCGGACCAGAACGCATTGACCGTGGCGAAAACCATCAAAGAATTTGCCGAAAAAATCCGACCGACACTTCCCGAAGGCATGAATATCGGTATTTACAATGATCGATCGGTCATGCTCAAAAGCCGTCTTGACCTTCTGCTGAGGAATATGGCGCTGGGTTTGATCCTGGTCAGCATTCTGTTGGGCCTTTTCTTAGACTTGAAACTCGCCTTCTGGGTAACCCTTGGGGTTCCCATCTCTTTCCTGGCGGGACTCTGGATGCTGCCCTATTTCGATGTGTCCATCAACATGATCAGCCTTTTCGGTTTCATTATGGTTCTGGGTATCGTGGTGGACGATGCCATCGTTATCGGGGAAAACATTTTCCGAAAATATGAGGAGGGAATGGATCCTCTTAAGGGATCTATCGATGGCGCCGTGGAGGTGGGAATGCCGGTGGTTTTTGCGGTCCTGACAACCGTGGCGGCATTCTGGCCCCTGTTGTCGGGGACGGGCAATATGGGTAAGGTCATGCGCAACATTCCCATCGTGGTCATTCTGGTGTTGTTGGGCTCATTGGTGGAATCCATGACGATTTTGCCGTCTCACCTCAACCGCAGCCGAAGGCGCAAGGTTAGGCATCTGCTTAAACAAAAGAAAGAGAAACTGATTTCCAGGGCCCTCAAGTGGTTCATTCGCGGGCCCTATACCAAGATGGTGACATTTTGCGTGAGGTGGCGTTATGCAACCGTGGCCGTGGGTATTGCCATCCTTTTGTTGACCGTGGGGGTCTGGAAAGGCGGGTGGATACGCTTCACCTTTTTTCCGAAAGTGGAAGGGGATACACTGACCTGTTCGGTCACCATGCCGGCGGGGACCTCCGTATCACGAACGGAAAAGGTCGTGAAACGTCTTGAGGAAACCGCCAGGGAAACCATTGCGGAAACGGAAAAACAACGCCCGGATGGTGGGGAACCCCTCCTGGAGTACATGATCTCCCTTGTGGGTCTCCATACCGGAGGGCATGGTCCCAACGCGGGAACGGGACAATCGGGAAGCCACCTGGCACAGGTGTTCGTTCAACTCCTGGAAGGCGAAAAACGAGATGTGAGCGCCGTGGACCTGATTAAATTGTGGCGGAAAAAAGTGGGTGTCATTCCCGATGCTGAATCCATCGTGTTTCAGAGCGACCTTTTCAGCGCCGGCAACCCCGTGGAAGTCCACCTTTCTCTGGATGATCACGAGCAGCTTCTGGCGGCAACCGATGATCTGAAGCGGGAGCTGGACAAATATCCCGGCGTATTTGATGTGAGCGACAGCTTTCTTCCCGGAAAAGAAGAGATGCAGCTCAAGCTCAAGCCCGCCGCAAAAAGTCTGGGATTGACCCTGAGCGACCTGGCCCAACAGGTGCGAGCCGCCTTTTACGGGGCCGAAGCCCTCAGGCTTCAGCGGGACCAGGATGAGGTCAAGGTGCTGGTCCGTTACCCGGAGGAAGAACGCCGGTCCCTGGGGTTCGTGGAAGAGATGCGGATTCGGTCCCCCGATGGTCAGGAAGTTCCTTTCCGTCAGGTGGCGGAAGTGAAAATGGAGCAGGGATATGCTTCTATAGAGCGGGCTCAACGGCTTCGTGTCATCAAGGTGACGGCTGATGTGGATGAAACGGTGGCCAACGCCAATGAAGTGCGAATGGATCTGGAAAGCCGTATTTTACCCGATCTGAAATTTAAATACGCAGGTCTGCGATACACCATGGAGGGAGAAGGCAAGGAGCAGAAAGAATCTCTGGCCGATGTGGTGAGCGGATTTTCGGTGGCCCTTTTCTGTATTTATGCCCTTCTGGCCATCCCTTTTAAATCTTTCAGCCAGCCCCTTGTTGTTATGGCCGCCATTCCTTTCGGGCTGGTGGGTGCCATCGCAGGGCATCTCATCATGGGGCTTAACCTGAGCCTGTTGAGTCTTATGGGCATGGTGGGTCTTTCCGGAGTGGTGGTTAATGATTCCCTGGTGTTGATCGATGCCGCCAACAGAATTCGAAAAAAAGGTGCAACTGCCAAGGAATCGGTAATTCTTGCGGGGAGTCTTCGCTTCCGTGCCATTATCCTCACATCGTTAACCACCTTCGCAGGGCTGACGCCCATGATTCTGGAAAAGAGCATTCAGGCCCAATTTCTCATTCCCATGGCGGTGAGTCTCGGATTCGGGGTTATGTTCGCCACCGGCATTACACTGCTTTTGATTCCATGCGGCTATGCGATCCTTGACGATTTCCACAACCTGTTGGGCTTAACTCGAAAAGAATCTCTTGAGGAGGTTGCTGAAAAACCATAGGAACCCCTTTTTTTGAAAAACAGTTACTCCCTCTTCTTGCAGAAGAAATGAAGATTGAAGGGATCTTTCGGTATCACTTCCACCGAAACATCTGAAAAACCCGCCTCTTTCAGCATTGAAACAGCCTTCTCCCGTCCCCACATCATGCCGAGGCCCGTTCCCCCATCGGCCAATCCCACGGGCATGCAGTGCATGAGGCTGACTGTGTAGAGAAACATGCCCATGGGGTGATCCATGTTTTTGCTAAGATCGCTGCTGGCGGCAATATCCACCATGGAAAACAGACCCCCATCCTTCAGTATGGCATGAATCCCCTCAAGGGCTTCCATGGGTCTTGTCTGGTCGTGAATGGCGTCAAAGGCGGTCACATAGTCCAAGGATCCTCGCAGTTCCGTGTTCTCAGTCAATGCTGCAGCATCGCGATTTTGAAAAGTGATGTTTTCAAGGTTAGTTTCTTTGACTGTGGATGTTGCTTTCAAAATGACGCTTTCTGACATGTCGATGCCCAAAAATTGGCTTTTGGGAAAGGCCTCGGCCATCAGCATCAGAGCGACCCCTTCTCCGCAGCCGATATCGCAGACAGAGATGCCGGTTTTCAGCTTCCTGACCATTGCACCGTTTTCAACCGATGGAAGAAACTGGCTGACCAGTACCTGACGATGTTTCGCGTCAGCCAACTCGGTCATAAAACGTTGAAACCCCGGGTACATTTCATAGGGGATGCCTTTCCCCGTTTTGAACCCTCCTTCAACGGCCTCAAATACGGTTGCGGTGAGGAGGGGAATTTCCTGCATATAGATCCCCATATTGTCGTTTTCAGCCCGGCGGGTGATCAAGTCGGCATGGGCTTTCGGCAGCTGAAACAGGTCTTGTCCGTTTTGATCTTTGATAAGATGAACGATGCCGCCAGTGACCATGATGCTAAGCCACTCCAGTACATAGCGTTCGTTTAACCCCGCTTTTTTTGAAATTTGGGAGGCTGTTTGTGGGGTATCGAGATCATCCATAACGTCGAAGAGCCGGGCCCTGTAGCCAAGTCCCATGGCCAGGTTCAAAGCGCCGTAGTTGAGAATATCCGTCAGTTTCCGGGAAAAATCATTGCTATCGTTTTTCGTTTGATCGTTCATTGATTGCCCTCTTGAAACTTTCTCAAAATTTTTAATTTCGCCTATCTTACCGACTGATAGAGAATATTCAATTTGAAAATGAATAGAGGCATTCCCGTGACCGATGAAGACAAAGGTCACTGGCTCGAACGGGTGGCGGAAAAAATGGCCCAAATGGCACGGCAGGGGGGTGGTGTGGCGGCCTTGTTCAGCTTTCCGCTTGATGGGCTAATGAGTCGCGCAATCCGAGGTGTCGCCGCCCAGTTTTGCGAGGCTGTGATTAAGTGCCGGTAAAACCACTGCAAGATTTTCAGCGGCCCCTTTGGGGCTCCCCGGAAGGTTGATGACGAGAGAGGCCTTTCGAACACCGACCATGGCTCTGGAGATCATGGCATGGGGCGTTTTTTTGAGACTTTCGGCTCGCATGGCTTCCGCCATGCCGGGCACCTGAAAATCAATGACTGTTTCCATGGCCTGAGGGGTTACATCGTTGGGGCTCAAACCGGTGCCCCCGGTTGTAACGATGAGGGGCAGGCGCTCTTCGTCGACCCATGCGACCAACGTATCCGCTATTTCTTTAAGTTGATCCGGAACAATGTGTCTCTTGAGCACTTCAATGCCATGGTTTTCCAACATTTGCTGGATCCTGTCTCCGCTTTCATCATCCCTGAGGCCCACCGCCCCTTTGGTGCTGATAGTGAGAACGCCTGCCCTTATCTTATTTTCCATTAACCGCGCCTGTTAATCCTCGACCGCTGATGCTGCGATAACCTTTTCAGCCAGTTGGGCCGGCAGCTCTTCGTAGTGGGACTGTTCCATCACAAATGTGCCACGGCCTCCCGTCATGGAATTGAGATCCAACGCATATCTCAGTACTTCGGACATGGGAACCTGGGCTTTGATGATCTGGTATTTGCCCTGTGAGTCCATCCCGAGAACACGGCCGCGGCGTCCGTTGAGATCGCCCATGACATCGCCCATCACTTCTTCGGGTACGGTAATTTCCATTTTCATAATGGGTTCAAGCAAAATGGGATTGGCCTCCTGCATGGCTTTTTTGAGGCACATCCTGGCAGCAATTTTAAACGCCATTTCAGAAGAATCCACATCGTGGGCCTTTCCGTCGTAAAAACGAACCTTCAGGTCCACCACCGGATAGCCGGCGACCGCACCGCTGTCCAGGGATTCCACCAGACCTTTTTCGACGGCGGGTACGAAATTCCGGGGAACGTTCATGCCGGTCAGGTCTTCCATGAACTCGAATCCGGAATCCAGCTTCAACGGGGTGACGTCAAAGTGGACTTCGGCAAATTGTCCTCTTCCCCCGGATTGCTTTTTGTGTCGGTAAACAACGCCTTTGACAGGTTTTTTGATGGTTTCCCGGTAGGGTACTTTGACCGGGTTCAGGTTGACTTCCACACCGAATTTTCGTTTCAGCTTTTCGCACGCGTTTTCCAGGTGGATCTGTCCCGTGCCTGACAGGACGACCTCACCTGTGGATTGATCCCGGGCCAGTTTGAGGGTCGGATCTTCTTCGAGAAGTTTGGCAAAAGAGGTGAATACCTTGTCCTCGCTCCCCTTGACCTTCGCTTCCACAGCATATGATAACACCGAAGGCAATCCTTCGATGGGTTTGTAAATGATGGGATCCTTTTCGGAACAAAGGGTATCCCCGGTGACGGTTTCTTTAAGCTTGGCCATGGCGACGATATCGCCGGGCCCGGCCGCCTCAAGGGGTTGCTGTTTCTTTCCTTCGAGGATCAGGAGTTGGCCGATTTTTTCCTTTGCGTCTTTGGTTGCGTTGTAAACGGTGGAATCGGAAGAAAGGATGCCGGAGAAAACCCGTGCCAGGGTGAGTTTGCCGGCAAAGGGGTCTGCAACGGTTTTGAAAACAAGTGCTGAGAAAGGCGCATCCACCGCGGCTGCGCGTTCCGTTTCTTCATTTGTGCCTGGCACGGTCCCTTTTCGGGGCTCTCTTTCAACAGGTGCCGGCAACCCGTCCACCACCAGATCCATCAGTTGCGGAACGGCCATATTGAGGACTGCGGAACCGCACATAACGGGGGTAATCAGTCCCGATTTAATGCCTTTAAACAGGGTTGTTTCGATCTGTTTATCGGAGAGTTCCTCGCCCTCAAGGTATTTTTCCATAAGGTCGTCATCAACTTCAACCACATTTTCAATCATCATTTCACGCCATTCTTCGGCCGTGTCTTTAAGATCATCGGAGATGTCCGTGGTTTCAAATTTGCCGCTGCCGTCTTTGCTGTAAACGTAAGCTTTTTGTTTGATCAGGTCCACAACACCCGAAAAACGGTCTTCCGCACCGATGGGGATGATTACGGGTGTCGCCTTTAACTCAAAAGTTTGATTGATGCCATCAAGGGTCTGAAAAAAATCGGCACGCTCACGGTCCATTCTGTTAATAAAAATGATCTTGGGAAGCCCCTGCTCTTCGGCAAAGGCCCAGACTTTCTCAGTGCCCACTTTAACGCCTGCAGTGGCGTCAATAACAACCACCGAGCCGTCGGCTGCCTGCAGAGAAAATTTGGCATCGGAAAGGAAATTGTCGTCACCCGGGGTATCGATAATATTAATGGTATGTTTTTTCCAGGCGCAGTGGTGAAATGCCGTGTTCAGGGTAGATTTTCGCTTGATCTCTTCCGGTTCAAAATCAAAGTTCGAGGAGCCGTCATCCACTTTGCAAAGCCTCGTCGTGGCCTTACCGTTAAACAGCATTGCCTCCGCCAGAGATGTTTTACCTGAGCCCCCGTGTGCAATGAGAGCAGCATTCCTTAATTGTTCAGCCTTTTTTTCCATTTAGAACCCTTTCCTGATCAATTTTATTGCATGTATGGTTTGAGTTTAATACGGTTGCAAATGAACAGTTTTTTACGCTTCACCACCTTTCGCCTTTGTCCAATCAAAGTGCCGAAAATGGGATGAATGATGTGATATACCCACAATTTCAAATAAAAGTATGCGAAAATCGCCAAGGTATGAAAATTACATCAACCGGTAAAACAAAGTCAAGACAGAATTCCTCCCCACCTTTTTTTAATTGCCAATCCGGAAAAATGTGTTATGCTTAAAGATTGTGAAAATTAGCTTCAGATAAAATGAGACCTTTTGGGGAGGTTTGGTTTGCTGCTCGAAGAAGGGATCAAACGCTTTATCAGGTACCTTCACGATGAAAAAGGGTACTCAAAACATACGCAGCGAAACTATCAGGTGGACCTGGCGCAGTTTGCATTCTTTCTGGCTCAGGAAATGGCTTTACCCCTGGAAGAAAATAACCCTGATTTTTCCATAGAGAAGATTGAAAGCAAGACCATTCGAAAATTTGTGGGAAGCCTTTATGGAAAGCTGAAGCGAACCACCATTGCCCGAAAGCTTTCCGCAGTGCGGTCTTTTTTCCTGTTTCTTGAGAAAGAGGGGCTTATCAAGACCAATCCGGCTGGAGAATTGCAAAGTCCCAAACTGGAAAAATACATCCCCTCCCATCTACCCGTGGATGAGGTTTTCAGGCTGATGGACTTGCCGAATCGTGAGAATTCTCTTGGTTTAAGGGACCTTGCAATCCTGGAAGTGCTTTATTCCTGTGGTATCAGGGTTGCTGAACTGACGGGGATGAACGTTACCAGCATTGATTACGATCAGCGACTTGTGAAGGTAACGGGGAAAGGGAACAAAGAACGTCTTGTTCCCATCGGCAGACAGGCATTGAAAGCCGTGAAAGCATATATTTCTGCCACCGAAGAAGTGAGAAAACGTGCGACACAAAAGGGTGAGGGCGAGCCGCTGTTCATGAATTTTCGCGGGGGTCGTTTGACAACCCGAAGCATTGGCCGAATCGTTAAACAATATGCGGGCGCAGGCGGGTTGACGGAAGACATCAGCCCCCACAGCATGCGGCACACATTTGCGACCCATATGCTGGACGGCGGCGCGGATCTGCGTTCCGTGCAGGAGCTTCTGGGACACAAAAGCCTTTCAACAACCCAGAAATATACCCATGTCAGCCTTGATCGGCTCATGGAAGTGTACGACAAGGCCCATCCCCGTAGCGGCTGAGACGGGTTGAAAAGAGGCAAATCACATTAAAGGGAACAACAATGAACACGGATGGTCTGGATAAAATAAGGGCAACCACCGTTTTGGCCGTCAGGAAAAACGGCAGGTGTGTTATGGGTGGTGATGGACAGGTAACCCTGGGAGACACCATCATGAAGCATAAGGCCACAAAAGTTCGCCGCATGTACCAGGATACGGTGCTGACAGGGTTTGCCGGTGCCGCTGCGGATGCCTTCAACCTTTTCGAACGCCTGGAGGGAAAACTGGAGAGTTACGGCGGAAACCTTGTGAAAGCTGCGGTGGAGTTGGCAAAGGATTGGCGAACCGACAAAATCCTTCGTAGACTGGAAGCCTTGCTGCTGGCGGCGGATGAACAACACATGCTGATCATTTCGGGAACCGGAGATGTCATTGAACCCGATATGAGCGTGGCGGCCATCGGTTCCGGCGGACCCTATGCCCAGGCGGCTGCCCAGGCGTTGACATTGCATTCGGATTTGGAGGCAAAGGCCGTTGTGGAAGAGTCCCTCAAGATTGCCGCTTCAATTTGCTTGTACACAAATGAACACATCACGGTTCTTGAGTTGGATGACGATGGTAACTGAATAACGTAATAATGCAATTATATCATAACAAAGAAGCGTTTATGTATGTTTGAATATGAGGAAACAATGGAAAAGGCTCAAGAAGAAGAGACGCCGCGTCAGAAGGTCCTGACGCCCAGAGAGATTGTTTGTGAGCTGGATAAGTATATTATCGGACAGGATCAGGCCAAACGGTCCGTGGCCATTGCATTGAGGAATCGCTGGCGGCGACAACAGGTGGCGGCGGAATTGCGGGACGAAATCGCCCCCAAAAATATCATCATGATGGGACCCACCGGCGTGGGTAAGACCGAGATTGCCAGACGTCTGGCGCGTCTTGCCAACTCACCCTTTTTAAAGGTGGAAGCCACGAAATTTACCGAAGTGGGGTATGTGGGGCGTGATGTTGAATCCATGGTGAGAGACCTCTCGGAGCTTGCCGTTAACATGGCCAAAAAAGAGGAACAGGAGATTGTTGAGTCCAGAGCGGCGGAACTGGCCGAGGAACGGCTTTTGGACATCCTGTTGCCCAAAAAAACAGAAGAGACCCAGGAAGAGGAAGAGGGAGAAAAGGAGCGCATTCTTGAAGTGGTCAAGTCCGACAGGGACGGTATGCCTTCCACCCGCGAAAAACTGCGCCGCATGCTCCGAAGCGGCAAAATGGACAAACGCTATGTGGATCTGGAGGTGAGCAGCAGCAACATCCCCATGGTGGAAATCTTTTCCAGTGCCGGAATGGAGGAGATGGAGTTTAACGTCAAGGAAATCTTCGGCAATATGTTTCCCCAGAAGAAAAAGAAACGGCGCGTCAAAATTCCGGAGGCCATGGAGATTCTGTTTCAGGAGGAATCCCAGCGCCTGATTGATATGGACAAGGTGGTGGAAAAAGCGATCCGTATAACGGAGCAAAACGGCATTATATTTCTGGACGAGTTGGATAAAGTGGCCGGAAGCGGCTCGTCTCACGGTCCAGACGTTTCCCGCGAAGGGGTCCAAAGAGATTTGCTGCCCATTGTGGAAGGCTCTACCGTGGCCACCAAGTACGGCATGATCAAGACGGACCATATCCTGTTTATTGCAGCCGGTGCTTTTAATGTCAGTAAACCGTCGGATCTGCTTCCCGAGCTCCAGGGTCGGTTTCCCATCCGGGTGGAACTGGATTCTCTGACCACCGAAGATTTTGTGCGGATACTGTTGGAACCGAAAAATGCCCTGATCACACAGTACGAAGCCCTTATGGCGACGGAAGGGATCGAGTTGATTTTTGAAGATGAATCGGTTGAGGCCATTGCTGAAATGGCCAGTAAGGTGAATGACAGGATGGAAAATATCGGGGCTCGCAGGCTTCATACCATTATGGAAAAACTGGTGGATGAAATATCCTTTGATGCGCCGAATCTTGATGAGAAGTCCGTCACCATCGATAAGTCTTATGTGACGGAAAAACTGGAAGACATCCTCGAAGATGAAAACCTGAGTCGATATATCCTATGATCAGCCATAAAGATAGAGCCAAAATCCTCATTGAGGTACTTCCCTATATTCGAAAATTTAACGGGGCCACCATCGTCATCAAGTACGGCGGTCACGCCATGGTGGATGAGCAGCTCAAACAGCAATTTGCCCTGGACGTCATTCTGCTGAAATATGTGGGAATGAACCCGGTGGTGGTGCATGGGGGAGGTCCGCAGATTGGCGATTTCCTTAAAAGACTGTCCATTGAATCGGAGTTTGTTGACGGTATGCGGGTGACGGACCGACAGACCATGGATGTGGTGGAAATGGTGCTGGTGGGGAAAGTGAATAAGGAAATCGTCAGTCTTATCAACCAGAACGGGGGCGTCGCGGTGGGGCTTTCAGGCAAGGATGGCAATCTGATCCTGGCGAATAAATTGAAATATCTGAAGCAGAGAGGGGAGGACCTGGCCCCGGAAATCATTGATATGGGCATGGTGGGCGAAATCACCTCCGTGGATACGGACATCCTGTTAACGCTGATGGAAAAGGCATTCATCCCGGTGATTGCCCCGGTGGGTTTCGGAGAGCATGGAGAAAGCTATAACATCAATGCGGACCTGGTTGCGGGAAAGGTTGCATCCGCTCTAGGAGCCAGGAAACTGGTTCTTTTAACGGACACGGAAGGCGTGCTGGATGAACAGGGTCAGTTGATTTCAACGTTGAAAATGAGTGAAGCGAAAGAAAGGATCGCCAATGGCACCATCAAAGGAGGCATGATTCCCAAAGTGAACTGCTGCCTGGCGGGACTGCGTGACGGTGTTGGTAAAACCCATATCATCGATGGTCGCGAACCGCACGCCATTTTGCTTGAGATCCTGACGAAAATCGGCGTCGGGACGGAGATTGTTAAGTAAAATTTATCGAGATGTTTAAGGAAAGGGTTAACTCATGGAAATAGTTCCTGAAACCACAACGACCCAGGCCAGGGCTGACCGGTATATGTTTCTGACCTATGGCCGGTTTCCCGTTACACTGGTAAGAGGAAAAGGGTGTCGGGTGTGGGATGATGAGGGAAAGGAATATCTTGATTTTGTGGCGGGAATTGCCGTTTGTTCCCTTGGTCACAGTTCGCCTGTAGTTTGCCGGGCGTTGAAAGAACAGTGTGAAAAACTGGTTCACGTGTCAAACCTGTATTATACGGAACCCCAGACGGATCTGGCCCAAATGCTTGTGGAACATTCCTTTGCAGACCGGGTGTTTTTCTGTAACAGCGGGGCTGAGGCCAATGAAGCCGCCATCAAGTTGGCGCGGAAGTATTCCATGGAAAAATTCGGTCCTGAAAGGCACATGATTATCAGCATGTGCAATTCCTTTCATGGTCGTACCATGGGCACACTTTCCGCAACGGGACAGTCAAAGATTCAGGTGGGGTACGACCCGCTTTTGCAGGGATTTCGGTTTGTGCCTTTTAATGACATCGTTGCCCTGGATGAGGCAATGGATAAATACGTCTGCGCGGTGATGCTGGAGCCCATACAGGGAGAAGGCGGTGTTGTCTGCCCTGATCCTGATTACCTAAAGCAGGTCCGGACGCTTTGTAGCGAAAAAGGGGTCACGCTCATTTTTGATGAAGTGCAGGTGGGTATGGGACGTACCGGAAAGTTGTTCGCCCATGAACACTTTGGCATTGCACCCGATATCATGACCCTTGCAAAGGCGCTTGGGAACGGTTTTCCCATTGGCGCCATGCTTTCCACCGATGAGATGGGTCAGGCCTTCGGGCCTGGAAGTCATGCGACGACCTTTGGGGGGACGCCGCTGGCGACCGCGGTTTCAAAAGCGGTGCTTCAAAGCCTTCTTCAGGACGGGTGGGTGACGAACGCGGAAAAAATGGGGGCATATTTCAAGTCCGGTCTAAACAAACTTGCGGAAAAACACGAAACGATTAAAGAAGTAAGGGGATTGGGCCTTATCATCGGCGTGGAACTTTGTGTTCCCGGCGCGCCGGTTGTGGAAGCCTGCCGACAAAAAGGATTTCTTATTGTCTGTGCTCAGGAACGGGTTCTTCGACTGGTACCCCCACTGATCGTTGGAAAGGAAGAGATTGATCTTCTGCTGGAAGCGTTGGACAACATATTGGATGAGATGGAGACGAAACGTGGCTGAGAAAATTAATAAAATTGTTCTGGCATATTCGGGTGGCCTTGACACATCCGTCATTTTGAAATGGTTAAAGGAAACCTATCAATGTCCCGTTGTGGCCTACGCTGCCGACCTGGGGCAGGGGGAGGAACTTGAGGGCATCAGGGAAAAAGCCTTCACCACCGGGGCCGACGAAGTGGTGATTGACGATTTGAAAGACGTTTTTGCGAAAGATTTTGTGTGGCCGGCCTTAAGAGCCAATGCCGTTTATGAAACCACCTACTTGCTGGGGACATCCCTTGCAAGACCTCTCATCTCCAAAAGACAGGTGGAAGTGGCACATGAAACGGGTGCCAATGCGGTCAGCCACGGAGCGACCGGAAAGGGTAACGACCAGGTGCGGTTTGAGCTGGCCTATATGTCGCTGGACCCTTCTTTGCAGATTATTGCGCCTTGGCGGATATGGGATTTTAAAGGAAGGGAAGACTTAATGGCATATGCACGGTCAAAGGGTATCCCGATTCCGGTAAGCAAGGAAAAACCTTATTCCAGCGATCGCAATCTGCTCCACATCAGCTTTGAAGGCGGGATACTGGAAGATACCTGGGCTGAAGCGCCTGAAGACATGTTTGTATTGTCCGTCTCCCCGGAGGTGGCGCCCGATGAGCCGACTTATGTGGAGATTTCCTATGAAAATGGGAATCCCGTCGCTGTGAATGGAAAAGAGATGCCCCCTGCCCTGCTGTTGGCTCATATGAACGAACTGGGCGGCAAAAACGGCATCGGCCGCGTCGATATGGTGGAGAACCGCTATGTGGGGATGAAATCAAGAGGCGTCTATGAGACGCCGGGCGGCACCATTTTGCGGACGGCCCATATCGGCATGGAGTCCATCACCCTTGACCGGGAAGCCATGCACCTTCGGGATACGCTGGTAACCCGATATGCCGAAATGGTCTATAACGGGTACTGGTTTTCCCCGGAACGGGACATGCTGCAGGCCCTGGTGGATGAGGGCCAGAAAAATGTGAACGGTGTGGTGCGTCTTAAACTCTATAAAGGCAACTGTACCGTGGTGGGTAGAAGATCCGACCGGTCCCTGTATCATGCCGATTTTGCGACCTTTGAGGGAGATGAGGTCTACAATCAAAAAGACGCCGAAGGATTTATTCGATTAAACGGCCTTAGGCTTAAGATTAGAAGCCTTTTGGAAAAACAGGACTAGAGGGCACGGCATGACGAAGAATGTTTGGGGGGGACGGTTCAGTCAGGAACCCGATGCACTGGTCAATCTGTTCAATGCATCTATCAGCTTTGATCGACAACTCTACGCCTACGACATAGAAGGGAGTGTCGCCCACTGCCGCATGCTGGCAAAACAGGGTATTATTTCGGATGAGGATGCTTCGTCCATGCTGGTGGCGCTTGGGGAAATCAAACGGGAGCTGGATCACGGCGGCCTTTCAGAGAATGATGATTATGAAGACATTCACACCCTGGTGGAGAAATCTCTGGTGGAAAAGGTGGGGTCGCTGGGAGAAAAAATTCATACGGGGAGAAGTCGAAACGATCAGGTGGCCCTGGATACGCGTCTGTATGTGAGGGATGTGGTGCAAGAGGTTATGACTTCCATTCAGGCATGTCAGAAAGCCATTGTTTCTCTTGCCGAAAGCAATCTCACCGTGCTGATGCCAGGGTATACCCACTTGCAACGGGCACAACCTGTTCTTCTGAGCCATCATTTAATGGCCTATTATGAAATGCTGAAACGGGATTATGTCCGTTTTGAGGAAAGCCTGAGTCGTGTCAACGTCATGCCTTTGGGCAGTGCGGCCCTGGCCGGTGCAACCTTTGATCTGGATCGGGAAATGGTTGCCAATGAACTTGGATTCGACCGGATTTCCAGAAACAGCATGGATGCGGTGAGCGACAGAGATTTTGTTTTGGATTTTCTCTACAATGCATCCGTTTTGATGATGCATTTAAGCCGGTTGAGTGAGGAACTGGTACTCTGGTCCAGTCAGGAGTTCGGCTTTCTCGTCATCTCTGATGCTTTTTCCACCGGAAGCAGCATCATGCCGCAGAAAAAGAACCCGGATCTTCCGGAACTTATCAGAGGAAAGACCGGCCGTGCCTATGGAAACCTCATGGGTCTTCTCACCACCATGAAGGGGTTGCCCCTGGCCTATAACAAGGATATGCAGGAAGATAAGGAGGCATTGTTTGATTCGGCCCAGACGGTTCTGATGTGCCTCAGGGTTATGGGAAGCCTGCTCGGTGAAGTCTCTTTCAGATCGGATACACTCAAGGCGGCCACGGAAAAAGGCTATCTGGTGGCCACAGACCTTGCCGATTACCTCGTGGGCAAGGGGATTACTTTCCGGGAAGCCCACGAAATTGTGGGGAAAATGGTGGTTCTTGCCATTGAAGGCAACCGGGAACTCCATGAACTCTCGCTGGAAGAGATGAAGGCCTATAACCGGCAGATCGATAAGGATGTTTACGCATGGCTTGACCCCCAGTTAACGGTGGGTCGGCGGAATATTCCGGGTGGAACCGGCCCCGATGCCGTGAAAAATGAAATAGAGGCTGCAAAGCGGCTTTTGAGGACGGAAGAGGGATGACGGAAAACAGGGGACAGAGGACGGAGGACCGAGAGCGAAAGGCAGAGGGCGAAAGCCGGAAATCGCTCCGCCGTCGTCCGTCATCCGTCGGCTGTCGTTTATCCGCTGTCGTCTGTCTTCCGTTTCTGGCATTTTTCATGGTTTTTTCCATCGGTTGCGGACGAAAGGCACCTCCCTTTATTCCGGAGCAGAAACCTTTTAAGGCCAGTATTCATCAGCTTCAAGGCAATTGGAAAGACAAATCCCTGGCGCTGAAGGGGCCGGTTCAGGGAGAAGATGCCTCTCTTTCCCGGACCACCGGTTGCAGGGTTTATTATGTGTGGTATTCCCTGGAGGCACCACCCTGCGAAGGCTGCCCTATTGAGATGAAAAGTTACAGAGATGTTACGGGCGAAATCAGCAGTGATGGTCAATTCGAGTGTTTTGTCCCGGCATTCAGAGAAAAAGGCATCTGTTTTGTCATGGTGCGGCTCATGGAAAAAGAGGGTCGCCTGGGTCCCGAATCGAACAGAATAAAATTGATTTCTGACATGTAATTTTCTAAACTTCAATATCCGATCAAAAATCTTCAATCGAGAAATCCATGCATCATTTTCATTACAAACAAAACGAACTCTGTTGTGAAGACGTTCCCGTCTCGGCCATTGCAGCGAAAGTGGGAACACCTGTCTATGTGTACTCCCATGCAACACTGAAACAACACTTTGATGCTTTTGACGGTGCCTTTGGTGACGTGAAACACTTGACTTGCTACTCCATGAAATCCAATTCCAACAAGGCGCTTCTTGCGTTGTTTGCCGGCCGGGGAGGCGGCGTGGATATCGTATCGGGAGGTGAGCTTTACAGGGCTTTGAACGCCGGTGTAGACCCTTCCAAAATTGTCTTTTCGGGGGTGGGCAAGAGCCTGTCGGATCTGGAATATGCCCTATCTTCAAATATTCTCATGTTTAATGTGGAATCACCGCAGGAGTTGTTGAAACTGAATCGGGTGGCGCGGGAAAAGGGCAGAAAAGCGCGCATTTCCATCCGGGTAAATCCGGATGTGGATCCCAAAACCCACCCCTATATTTCCACGGGTCTAAAAGAAAACAAATTCGGCATTGGGGTTGAGGAGGCAATTCGCCAGTATGAAAAAGCGACCACGCTCAATGGTGTGGAGGTGGTTGGCGTATCCTGCCACATCGGCAGTCAACTGACCCAGACCAGCCCTTTTGTGGATGCTCTCAAAAAACTCAAAGAGCTGATTGCACAACTGGCAAAGATGAACATTTCAATCCGTTATCTGGACCTGGGAGGGGGATTGGGAATAACATACGACGATGAAGTGCCACCCCATCCAAAACAATACGCTCAGGACATCAAGACGGAGCTGGCCTCTTCGGAATGGACCCTGATCCTTGAACCGGGGCGCGTTATTGTGGGCAACGCCGGTATATTGGTTACAAAGGTCCTTTACGCCAAGACCAGTCATGAAAAGAACTTTTTTGTGGTGGATGCCGCCATGAACGATCTGATGCGACCAAGCCTTTACGGTGCTTATCACGCTATTCAGCCCGTAAAGAAAATACCTGGGGAAAGGTTGAAAGCGGATATCGTGGGACCCATCTGTGAATCCGGTGATTTTCTCGCCAAAGATCGGTTGGTTGAAACTTTGGCGCCGGAGGATTTGATCGCTGTCATGAGTGCGGGGGCCTATGGTTTCAGCATGTCGTCCACCTACAATTCCAGGCCCCGGGTTTGTGAGGTGATGGTCAGGGAAGACCGTTTTGAAATTATTCGGACGCGGGAAACCTTTGCGGATCTGGTGCGCGGCGAATCCATTCCCGGCTTCCTGGGTGAAGATTAATGCAGCAACTTTTGTAAGAAACGCCGAAATCTTTAAGTATCTGTGGATTGCAGACAATATTGTAATCTCCAGCGTTGGAAGTCAGATTATGGAACCCGTTGAATTCTGGAAAATGAGCGGTACCGGTAACGATTTCATTGTCATTGACAACCGCAAAGGGCTCGTAAAGGAGCAGGACATGGCCCGTTTGGTGGCGCGTGCCTGCAGGCGAAGGGAATCCGTTGGTGCCGATGGCCTCATCTTCGTGACGGATTCAAAAGAATATGACTTCGGATGGCGGTTTTTTAACGCCGACGGCGGGGAGGTGGAAATGTGCGGTAACGGTGGACGTTGTGTTTCCCGTTTCGCCTTTTTAAAGGGGATTGCCGGTTCCCAAATGACCTTTGAAACCCTTGTGGGCCCCATTTCCGCCGAAGTTGAGGGCCGAATGGTGAAAGTTCTGATGCCGGCACCCCGTAATGAAGCAGAGGATGTTGACCTACCATTTTCATCGGGGTGGCTTAGCTGTGACTTTGTGAACACCGGAGTTCCCCATGTGGTGGTGCAGGTCTCGGACCTGGAAAATCATCCGGTTTTTGATCAGGGCCGCGAGATTCGCTACCATGAAAAATTTTCCCCTGAAGGGACCAATGCCAATTTTATGACCATTGTGGGTCCAAACGAACTGGCGGTCAGAACCTATGAACGGGGCGTCGAAGACGAAACGCTGGCATGCGGAACGGGAGCCATCGCTTCTGCTCTCATGGCGTTTCGCCGCGGGGGAGTCTCTTCTCCGGTCACGGTTCACACGCGGGGTGGCGAAGAATTAATCATACACTTAAACAGTGGCGGCAAAGACGTCGGAACCGGCGAAAGGGTTTGGCTTCAAGGGGACACGTCCGTCATATATATGGCGACGCTTCACGATGAAGCCATCTGAACGTGCGCGTGTTTTATCCACGAATTTAGAATAAGAAACCAGCAAAGGAGGTTCCCCATGTTTGAAGGCTCTATCGTAGCAATCGTGACCCCCTTCAGAAACGGGCAGATAGATGAAGAAGCCTATCGTAAACTGATTGAATTTCAAATTGAAAATGGTACCAGTGCCATTGTCCCCTGTGGTACTACCGGAGAATCGGCAACTCTGAGCGTAACGGAACACGCCAGAGTGATCGATATTGCGGTGGAGGCGGTGAATAAACGGGTTCCCGTTATCGCCGGGACCGGCGGCAACAGCACCAGCGAGGCCATCGAACTTTCGAGGCATGCCAAGGAAGTGGGCGCCGATGCGACACTGCAGGTGTGCCCCTATTATAACAAACCCACCCAGGAGGGCCTTTTTCGTCATTTTGAAGCCATTTTAAAAGCGGTTCCCCTCCCTCAGATTCTCTATAATGTGCCGGGAAGAACCAGTGTAAACCTGTTGCCTGAGACGGTTGCACGTCTGGCTGAATTTTCAGAGATCGTTGCCATCAAGGAGGCCTCGGGCAATCTGGGACAGATGGCCGATGTGATGATGCTGGCAGGTGACAACATCACATTGCTGTCCGGAGATGACAATCTGACGCTCCCGGTGCTGGTCATTGGCGGAAAAGGAGTGATCTCCGTTGTGGCTAATATTGTTCCCGCAGACAGTGCGAAACTGATAAAAGCCTGGGCTGATGGTAATGTGGCAGAGGCCCAAACCCTTTACTATAAATTATTGCCACTGTGCAAGGCCATGTTTTTTGAAACGAACCCCATACCGGTCAAAACCTCCGCGGCACTGATGGGTTTGATCGGAGACGAAATGCGATTGCCCATGTGCCCGATGGCACCTGCAAATTTGGATAAGCTGAAAAAGGCCCTTTCGGATTACGGCCTTATATAAAACACGGCGCTAACGATCCGATATAAAAGACAAATGCTTATGGTTATCGGCTTGCGGTTTTTACGTGTCAAGCCGGTAATCCTAAATGGATGAGACTTAAGCTCATGGAGTTTTAATGATGGTCAAAATAGTTGTTGCAGGGGCCGCCGGTCGAATGGGAGGGAGAATTGTTCATATGATTCACCAGAATCCCGAAACCGATCTGGTGGGTGCCTTTGAATATCCTGACCACGCAAGCGTGGGTGAGGATGCGGGATCCGTGGCCGGAGTCGGTGAACTGGGTGTTAGAATTTACGGGGATATGGATGAAGCTGTTACCGGAGCCCATGTTCTGATCGATTTTACCCGGCCGGAAAGTACCCTTCTAAATGCGAAAACGGCCTCGAAAAAAGGGATCCCCATAGTCATTGGAACCACCGGAATCAATGAAGATGGGGTGGAAAAGATTAAACGCATTTCCGAGAAGATCCCGTGTGTCATGGCACCTAATATGAGCGTGGGTGTCAACGTCATGTTCAAGATTGCGGGAGAGATGGCACGAATTCTCGGCAAAGATTACGATATGGAAATCCTTGAGGTGCATCACCGCCTTAAAAAGGATGCGCCGAGCGGAACAGCCATGCGTCTGGGACAGATTTTAGCCGAGGCTGTGGATCGGGATCTTGAAAATGTCGGTGTATACGGCCGGAAGGGGATGATCGGCGAGCGAACAGATGAAGAGATTGGCATTCAAACCTGGCGGGCCGGTGATATCGCGGGAGAACATACGGTCATGTTTGGCGGTATCGGTGAACGGCTGGAATTGACCCACAGGGCCCATAATCGTGACAATTTTGCACGGGGCGCCGTAAGAGCTGCGCTTTGGATTACAGGAAAGCCGGCGGGGCTCTACGATATGCAGGATGTGTTGGGACTGAAATGAGTTTACGGATGAAGCGAATTTGAAGAGGTTTATATTTTATGGAGAGATTTGAAGCGGCAGAACGTTTAAAACAGCTTCCCCCCTATCTTTTTAAGGAGATCGATCGCAAGAAGGCCGAAGTAAAAGTGAAAGGGGTCGACATTATCGACCTGGGCGTGGGAGATCCTGACCTTCCTACGCCCGAGCATATTATAGCGGAGATGAAGCGGTCGGTTGATGACCCGGCCAATCATCGGTATCCTTCATACTCGGGAATGTCGGATTTTAAAGAGACCGTGGCCTGGTGGTATAAAGAGCGGTTTAATGTGGTGCTGGATCCAGGCACCGAAGTGGTATCCCTTATTGGGAGCAAAGAGGGCATTGCCCATCTGCCTCTGGCCTTTATCAATCCCGGCGACGTGGCCCTGGTGCCCAGCCCCGCCTATCCGGTATACAACATCGCCACCATTTTTGCCGGTGGTGAGTCCCATGTGATGCCGCTGTTGAGCAAAAACAATTTTTTGCCTGATCTGGAAACAATCCCGTCAGAAGTGGCGGATCGCGCCAAGCTCATGTTTATCAATTATCCCAATAACCCGACTTCGGCAGTGGCGGATCTCGATTTTTTCCAACGGGTAGTTGCTTTCGCGCAAAAGCATAACATCCTGGTGTGTCATGATGCGGCCTATACGGAAATGGCTTTTGATGGATACCGGCCGCCCAGCTTTCTGGAGGTGGACGGCGCCAAAGAAGTGGGCATGGAATTTCATTCCCTTTCAAAAACTTACAATATGACTGGATGGCGAATCGGTTTTGCGGTGGGGAATTCAGAGGGTGTTGGGGGGCTCGGCGCTATCAAGAGTAATATCGATTCAGGCGTGTTTCAGGCGGTTCAGAAAGCGGGCATCGAAGCCATCCGCGGGGACCAGGCCTGTGTGAAGGAGATGCACCGCATTTATGCTGCCAGGCGGGATCTCATGGTGCAGGGACTCAAAGAGGCCGGATTTGAGCTGGATGCACCAAAAGCGACCTTCTATCTTTGGATTCGAGTGCCTGAAGGATATACGTCCGCGTCACTGGCCGCACGTTTGCTGGAGGAAACAGGGTTGGTGGTCACGCCGGGAAATGGATTCGGTGAGCCGGGTGAGGGATATTTTCGCATCGCATTGACCCAGAACAAAAAAAGGCTTGTGGAGGCCATAGAAAGACTGAAGGGTATGCGCCTGTAGGGACTTCAAGGCAAATTGGAACAATGGAAAGCGCCTATGTCGGTATCGGATCGAATATCGGTGACAAAATCGATAACTGCAGGAGCGCTATTGCCCGCATGGGACGGTTGAAGGGATGTTCGGTAAAATTGCAGTCCCCTTTTTACCGTACTGAGCCGGTGGGGGTTGAAGGGCAGGATTATTTCTTGAACGGTGTGGTCTGCCTGGACACGGATTTATCAGCCGCGACCCTGCTCAATCACCTGCTGAATATTGAAACGGAAATGGGCCGGGTGAGACGGAAAAAATGGGATGCAAGGGTGATCGATCTGGATATCTTGCTGTTTGGTTCTCAAATCATTGAAAAACCGGATCTGATGATTCCCCATCCATTGATGCATACAAGGCGTTTTGTCTTGACACCCCTGGTGCGGATCGCACCCGGCCTGATTCATCCGATTTTGTGCAAGTCCGTGCGGGAATTGGAAGAAGCCCTTCCTCTAAAGGGTCAGGCAGTGGAAATTTATGAGAGGTCCTGAATGCTGAAACTGCTCTTTTTTGGGGTTCTGGCCTATTTTGCCTTCCGTTTTGTTCAGAAGGCCCGTTTATCCGGCCGCCGGGAACATGGGCATCCGAAATCAGGGTCTGTGGATGAGATGGTGCAGGACCCCAATTGTCTCACATATATTTCAAAAGTGAATGCCATCAAAAAAAATGTCGGCGGTGAAACACATTTTTTCTGCAGCCAGGCTTGCGCAGAAAAGTTTCAGAACAAAAAAATGTAGTTTTATGATATAATGACTTTTAAGCGATAGATAAACGCTTGTGCTTAACCTTAAATTTTGAAGGTGGTGTTTTATATCTGATAAACGTCGAGGGGATGTCCATGAAATTTTTTATTGATACCGCAAATGTGGATGAAATTAAAAAAGCAAATGATCTGGGGATGGTTGATGGTGTAACAACCAATCCCAGCCTGGTGGCCAGGGAAGGTAAGGATTTTCGTGGACTGATCAAAGAGATCTGCGCTATCGTAGCGGGTCCCGTCAATGCCGAAGTGGTCAGCATAGAAGCGGAAAAGATGGTTGCGGAAGCGGAGGACCTGGTGGACATCGCCGACAATATCGTTGTCAAGGTGCCGCTCATTGAGGAAGGTCTTAAGGCCGTAAAAATTCTCGCTGAAAAAGGGATCAAAACCAACGTGACCCTCTGCTTTTCACCGGTCCAGGCATTGATGGCTGCAAAGGCGGGTGCCGCCTATATCAGCCCCTTTGTTGGAAGACTGGATGACATCAGCGCTGTGGGAATGGAACTGGTTGAACAAATTGCTGCAATTTACGAAAACTACGGTTATGAAACGGAAATCATTGTCGCCAGTGTCAGAAACCCCATTCATGTGCTGGATGCTGCTCTCATTGGAGCGGATATCGCTACGATACCGTTCAAGGTGATACAGCAATTGATCAAACACCCTTTAACCGATATCGGTTTGGAGAAATTTTTGGCGGATTGGAAAAAACTGGGCTGAAATATAACATCTGGAGAAAAAGCCTTTTCGGGATAACCGTTCTGGCGAGCCTTTTCCTGTTTGGGCAGGGGCCGGTTTCGGCGGAAATTTATCGTTACGTGGACAGGAAAGGGGTCTGGCATTTTACCAACCGCAAGACAGACACCCGCTATCGGCTTTTTATCCGTTCCGGAAACAGAACAGTAAAGGAATACCTGGTGGAATATCACGGTATTGTCAAACGGGCCTCTGATCAATTTGGCGTTGATATCCATTTTATCAAAGCAATTATCAGAGCTGAATCCGGTTTTGATCAGGAAGCCGTTTCGAAAAAAGGCGCCAAGGGCCTCATGCAGTTAATGCCCGGGACGGCCAGTGACATGGAAGTCATTGATCCCCTTGATCCGGAAGAGAATATCGTTGGCGGCACCCGCTATTTCAGTTTGTTGCTGAAACGCTTCAAGAACAACAAAGCCCTGGCTCTGGCCGCCTATAACGCCGGTCCTGAAAATGTGGAAAATTATAACGGCATTCCGCCTTTTCCGGAAACCAAGGCTTTTGTTGAAAGGGTGATGCGCTATTACCGCTCGTACAAGAATGGTGGTAACTGAGCGGCCTCGGATTTTGGTCGGGCTAAAAGGATCTGTTCGGTTATTTTCTTGTTGACAAATTGAGGTGTTCAACTAGAATATATGCGTATTTTGCAGTTAAATTTTCTGCTGTGAAATATGAAGGACAAGAGACCGACCGAACCAAAAATACGCAAGGTTCTGCAGTGTTTTTTGTTGACAAAGCAGCTTGGTTCTGTAAAATGGCCTGATTTGCGGGAATAGCTCAGCTGGTAGAGCCTCACGTTGCCAACGTGATTGTCGCGGGTTCAAGTCCCGTTTCCCGCTCCATAAAAGGCGGCATAGCCAAGTGGCTAAGGCAGCGGTCTGCAAAACCGTTATTCACCGGTTCGAATCCGGTTGCCGCCTCCAGAACAAAAAGACAAGGATCGTAAGTGAAAACAAAAACTTACGGTCCTTTTTTTTCAAAAACACACCTATTTTTTCATCGCAGAATCTTTATAGGCACTCTGGAATCCCTAAAGTATGTTTTTTTGCTTGTTGGCGTAACGGTTAGATGGTGACATTCGAAAAATATTTTGACGCATTATATTTATTGCTCTTTCTGCGAGTCGCCCTGATCTCTTTCCAGGAAAGGTCTGTATTCGTCCACAACAATTTTCTCCCTGCCTTTATTCGCTATGGACTGAGCGGTATGAAGGCCCACCAGCCGTGCCACCAAAAGTGCAATATACAGCTGCCCTAGGATCGCTTCGAGGGTTGAAAATGTTTTGGCGGGACCCGAGACGGGAACAATGTCCCCATATCCCAGGGTTGTCAGTGTGACGAAACTGAAATAGGAAAGATTGTCATTCAGAAATCCATAATGGCTGACATAATCCGCGCGGGTAAGCACATGCCCTGAAACGCTGAAAGAGCCGGGGATAATGAGTTCAATAATGCCATATCCGACGGACCAAAAAAAACCAATAAGGAAATAAACACATGCGGATCCGTAAATGAGGTCCACGGTGACACTTTCCTCGGCCAGGATGTGGATGAGAATGGATGTTGCAACAAACCCGAAAAAGGCCATTCCAAATACGAAAATCAAAAGCGCCGTAAAGAGTTTTTCTTTTGCGAAACCAGACCAGCCCAGGAAAAAAATGGGTGCCACCAGGATGACACCCACAAGCAGGGTTTTGCGATTGCCGCTGACGGAATAAAGAGCTGTCAAAAGGAAGATGGTGAATATAACGTCAAGGAAATTGAGCCCAAATTTTCCCAATTCAGTGAAAATGGGATCAATTACTGCAAGCATGAAGAGAAAAATCAATAGGGTTCGAAACTTGAATCGAATACTCAGAAAGTGGATCATGAGGACCTCCAGATGCAGAACAGGACTGGGAAATAACCGATCATGAGCCCATGGGTCATAAGTGGATTTCAGGAGATCATTTTGCCGTCCCTGCTGTCAAGGATTTGTTTGGTTTCTGAGTAGATAACCATATATGAAAAGTGTCCGAGGCGCATCCAAAGTTTGCGTTGACATATCCAACGCCTTGTTTTAATGAATACCCATACTTAACCATCATATAAAATCCTTTGAAATATTTGGGAGGAGCCTTAAATGAAGTACTCGGTATGGGTTGGGGGGGGTTGCGCTATTTGTTTGCTTTTCACCCTTTGCTTTTCAAATGGGACCCTGGCCAAAGAAAAAAAGGTCTATACGCTGGAGCAGTGTGTCAAGGAAGCTTTGGAGAACAATTGGAAGCTCAGGGCCAAAAAAGAACAGATCGATCAGGCTGAATATGTAAAAAAACAGGCACAAGCGGATTTCCTTCCCAAATTGAGCACGACTTACGGTTACAAACGTTATGGATTTGATCAGGAAGTCTTCTTTAATGGCATTCCGGGAACTCCTTTAAAAGTGGGAACCCAGAATAATTATGAATGGAGAGGCACTGTAACCCAGCCTATTTTCACCGGATTTGCCATTTTAAGCGCCTATCGGCTTTCAGAATTGGGTATTGACCAGAAAGAATTGGAGGTCCAGACACAGAAGCTGGATCTGGCGCTTGAGGCCAAGACGGCCTATTTCAGTATTCTGACGGCGGACATGGCGGTAGAAACAGCCCTAAAGGCGGCGGAAGCCCTGGAATCCCACGCGGAAGAGGCACGCAATTTTTACAAGGTGGGGATGATACCCATCAACGATTTACTGGAATCGCAAGTCAATGCCAGCAACGCCAAGCACGATTTGACTTCGGCCAGAAATGAAGCCAGGCTGGCCCGGTCCAATTTCAATTCGATTTTATCAAGACCTGTCAATGCCGAGGTAGAAGTCGAAGAAATCAGTGTGCATACTCCCGAAAAAGGGAATTTTCAGGAATATGTGGAAATTGCCTTTAAGAATCGGCCGGAAATGAAATTGATCGACGTCAATCTTCTTCAAACTGACCAGCAGATCAGGTTAAGCAAGAGTAAATTTTATCCCGAAGTGGTATTTACGTGGGACTATATAAAACAGGGGGATACGCCGTCCGTATCCGGTGGTGAGTTTCATCAGGCCAGTAATTGGGAAGCCACCGTTGGTTTGGAATGGACAATCTGGGAGTGGGGAAAGACCTATTACGATGTAAAACAGCAGCAAAGCGTGAAAAATGAAGTTCTCAAATCCAAGATGGAGCTGGAGGAGCAGATACAACTACAGATAAAAGATGCCGTTTTGGACCTCAAGACTGCAGAAGAAAACATTCCCATTACTCAAAAAGCAGTGGAGCAGGGAGAAGAAAATTTGAGAGTAAGCCGGGAGCGTTTCAAAGCCCAGGTCAGCACTTCAACAGAAGTTCTGGATGCGCAGCGGTATTTGACAAGGGCAAGGGTCAATCACTTTAGCGCGCTTTTCAGCTACCATCTGGCTCACGCCAGGCTTTTAAGAGCGACGGGCACCTATTAACGGAAAGCGTTTTTTTACAGTTTCGGCGCATCTTTCGAAACGTGAAAAGTCAAAAGGTGATCAGGCTAGAGGTGGTGATATCCTGGGCTGGGTTGAACAGAACGGTTCTAAAAAGAGAGCGAGTGTTTATTTTGAGGTACGAAAAGCGGATAAAAAGTTGGATCCACGGGTTTGGTTAAAGGCTGATTAATGAAACTGCGGCGATTTTTTTGTTGGCTTAGCGGCCCAATTCACTTAGAATAGAATCTTCGGGAACGGTTCTTTTTCGCCCAATATCAATGTTGTGATCGGATTATAATACTTGAGATATTGAATACAATACCAAAGGAGTTTGAAATGGTTACATCAAAGCGGAAATTCTCCATAAACATCATTTTGATCGGCGTTTTTATATTGGGTCTTCTTTTTCTTAACGGAAACAGAAGTAGGGTGAAAGCCGATTCAGATGATGTGTATAAGAATATAGAAATTCTCACCGAAGTCCTCAGACAGATAGAAAAAAATTATGTTGAACCTCAGAAAGCGAAAGACCTGGTTTACAGCGCCATTAAAGGCATGGTGAGTAGTCTGGACCCCCACTCTTCTTTCATGACCAAGGAAGAATATAATGAATTGATGACGGAAACAAAAGGGAGCTTTTCAGGGATTGGCATTGAAATTACGGTAAAGGATAAAGTTTTAACGGTTGTTTCTCCCATCGAAGGGACCCCCGCATATCTCGCAGGGATGAAGGCCGGGGACAAGATCATCAAGGTGGAAGGAGAATCCACCCTGGATATGAGCTTGATGGAGGCGGTGAAGAAAATAAGGGGACCTGAAGGGAGTACGGTCAATTTGACCGTGTTGCGTGAGGGGGTGGAAAAACCGCTGGAATTTGCCATTACGAGAGGCGTGATACCTCTCAAAAGTGTGCGGTACTTTTTTCTCGCCCCTGACATCGGATATGTTCGGGTATCCAATTTTCAAAGCAATACCGCTGAAGAGCTGACCCAGGCCCTGGAAACGATGGAAAAGAATGGAAAGATGAAAGGACTGGTTCTGGACATGCGGAACAATCCAGGCGGTTTGCTTTCTCAGGCTATCGATGTCTCTGAGCTTTTTCTCGATTCGGGTATCATCGTAAGCACGAAAGGAAGAACCGGTTCCCATGATATCGAAGCCAGGGCACATAAGAACAGCCGTCCCAGGACATATCCGCTGATTGTGCTGGTGAACGGCGGAAGTGCCAGCGCTGCTGAAATTGTTGCAGGGGCACTTCAGGATAACAATAGGGCACTTATCCTGGGATCGAGAACCTTTGGAAAAGGCTCCGTGCAGACTATTCTGCCGCTGTCGGATGGCTCGGGTCTTCGTTTGACAACGGCCAGGTACTATACACCCAGTGGCAAGTCGATACAGTCAAGTGGTATCACGCCGGATGTGGAGATCAAGTTTATAGCACCGGATAAAGATGTGAAAAAGAAGATGCCGCGGTTTATCAGGGAGGAGGACCTTAGGGGGCATATGATTGGTGAGGGCGGTGAGAAAAAAGCGAAGGAAAAGAAATCGGAAACAGATGAAGAAAAGAAAGCCGGAGAGCTTCTCGAAAATGACAACCAGGTGCGTCAGGCGCTTCAACTCTTGAAAAGCTGGGCTGTTTTTTCAAAGATAAGCCTGAAGCCCAAAAGCGCTATGGTTAAGTAAGTGAGGTGTATTTTAAAAGAAATCAGACATTTTTTGGGTTAATTAAAAATGTGTCTTTTGAATAGGTTTTCGATACGATTTCTTTTCCATTTTCTAGAAAAAGATCTTGACAAAGGGTTCCTTGAAGTATATAAAAACGAATTCTTCGACGCACGAAAAAGAGTTGGACGCTTGGACAATAAAGCTTGACATTCATAACGGTGCGCCTTAAAGTAGATAGCTTGTTGGT